>DASZPR010000033.1:0-4285 GCA_035550235.1 Verrucomicrobiia bacterium
GCGCTCGAGCCAGGCGATGTGGGCTTTGATTTCCTCGGCGACGGGATTCAGGTATTCGCGGTTCAAATCGATGCCGCGGGAATTCTCGCGCGTGTTGGCAGCGAAGCCGGCGGGATTCAGGCAGGGGCAAAACCAGAGGTCGACGTTTTCGGGCCATTGATTTTCCTGGAGCAACCGCAGCGCGGCGGTGGGTCCGGCGGGTTCGTCGCCGTGGATGCCGGCGGAGAGGTAAATGCGGGGAGTTGAGAGTTGAGAGTTGAGAGTTGAGGATGGCGAGCGGAGCGCTGGGCGTGTGAGGGCGAACAGCCGTAATTCTCCTGATTCGAAAAATGTCTCGGAGTTCCAGCCGTGCTGGCGGGCGGCGGTTTCGATGTCGCGCAGGGTTTGCTGGATGTCGATGGTATCGCCGAGATACCGGCCAACATTTTTGCCGAGGCGTTGCATGGCAAGATATTCATCCAAATGCGCGGGTGTGCAAATAATTTCCTGTTTGAACCGCGAAAAACGCAAAAAAATATGGAGGTAGGTATTAAGGCTTTTCGGCGAGACGCCGAAAGGGACCCATCCACGGGACGCGGGTGCTAAGCTTTTCTCGTGAAGCCAAAATAGAGCGTGGGAAAATTCCGGGCGGTTCGACGAAAGAGATCAGAGCTTTCTCACGCCGGCTCCTACATTGAGGTTAAGGAGTGTGCGTTGCGGGGCACACCAAATTTCGCTTTGCGTTACCTGTTGGTTTGCCATAGTTTCCCTTAATTGCTCGATGAAAGTTTTTATTGATGGAAAATTTTACAACGAACGCGAGGCCAAGGTGTCTGTGTTCGATCACGGGTTGCTTTATGGCGATGGCATCTTCGAAGGCATTCGCGCCTACAACGGGCGGGTGTTCCGTTTGAAGGAGCATATCGATCGCTTGTTCTATTCCGCCAAGGCGATTCTGCTCACCATCCCGATGTCGCACGAGAAACTTTGCGCCGCGGTGGTGGAAAGCTGCCGCCGAAATAAAATCCGCGACGGTTATATCCGCCTGGTGGTGACGCGCGGCATCGGCACGCTGGGGCTCAACCCGCGAAGCTGCAAGAATCCGTCGGTGATTTGCATCGCGGACAAGATCCAGGTTTACCCGGCGGAGTTGTATGGGCGCGGGATGGAAATTGTGACGGTGCCGACGACGCGCAATTTGCACAGCGCATTGAACCCGGCGATCAAGTCGTTGAATTACTTGAATAATATTTTGGCGAAGATCGAGGCGAATAATGCCGGCGTGGAGGAAGCCGTGATGTTGAACGCGGAAGGTTTCGTGGCGGAATGCACGGCGGACAATATTTTCATCATCAAAGACAACAAGCTGATGACACCGCCGCTTTCGGCGGGGGCGTTGTATGGCATCACCCGGCAGGTGGTGATGGAACTGGCGGAGGCTTCGGGCATCAAAGTGAGTGAGCCGAATCTGACGCGTTATGATTTGTTCAATGCGGACGAATGTTTCCTGACAGGGACCGGGGCTGAACTTATGCCGATTGTGAAAATCGACGGTCGAGTGATCGGCAAGGGCAAGCCCGGTGCGTTGACGAAAAAGCTGGTTAGGGAGTATCACTCCTTGACTAAAGCGTCCGGCGAGCCGATATACGGATAGACAATTATGCTGTGCTGCATTTGCAAGGAACGCAACGCCACGGTGCATTACACCAAGATTGATGGTGACAAGATCCAGAAGGTCGACCTCTGTGAAGAATGCTCCAAAACCAAGGGTGTGAACGACCCGGTCGGTTTTGAACTGGCTGATTTGCTGCTCGGCCTCGGGTCCAAGGAAATTGAACAGTCTTCGGGCGGCTCGGAATTGAAATGCCCCCGCTGCGGTTTCACGCAGGCCGACTTCAAGAAAGCCGGGCGGCTGGGCTGTTCGGAATGCTATAAGACTTTTGCCGAAGGTTTGGAAGGTTTGCTCAAGACGATGCACAAGGGCACGCGGCACATTGGAAAGGTCCCCGAGGCCCTGCGCCAGACGCGTGAGTTGTCCGATCGCCTGAAGCTGCTGCAAAAAAAGTTGAACAAGGCTGTCGAGGACGAAAATTTTGAGCAGGCAGCCGCACTACGCGACGAGATCAAGCAGATGTCTGCCCGGTTGAGTAATATTTCGGTCGGTTAAATAGGTTAAATCGTTAAATGGGTTAAATAAGTCGGAAGAGCGCCGACAACTTGTTTAACTGATTTAACGATTTAACTCATTTAGCCAGTAGCATGACCATTCACGAATTTCTTGAACCGCCTGCCAATACCGCGAGGCGCAAAGGCCCGCATGACCGCATCGTGATGTCGAGCCGTGTGCGGTTGGCGCGCAATATTAAGGATGCCGCGTTCCCCGGCTGGGCCAAGAAACCCGAGCGCGTGAAGGTTCTGGAGGTTATCCGCCCGGCGGTCGCGACCTTGCCTGAGATGAAGGATTCGTTCGCCGAGTCGATGGACAATCTCTCGTCGCTCGACAAACAAATCCTCGTGGAGCGGCATCTCATCAGTCGCGAACATGCGGCCAAAAGTTCCGGCAGCGGGTTGGTGTTGAATCGCGAAGAGACTTTGAGCGTGATGATCAATGAAGAAGATCACATGCGCATGCAGGCGTTGCGTCCGGGATTGCAAATCCGCCATGCCTGGAACGCCATCAATCAGGTGGACTCTGAACTGGAGAAAAAACTGGATTACGCTTTCAACCCGGACCTTGGCTATTTGACCGCGTGCCCGACGAATATCGGGACGGGCATTCGCGTGAGCGCGATGCTGCATTTGCCCGGTTTGGTATTGGCGGAGCAGATCAATCCGATTATCCAATCGGTGAACAAATTGGGGTTGGCGGTGCGTGGCCTTTACGGTGAAGGCACGGAAGCGCTGGGAAATGTTTTCCAGGTTTCGAACCAAATGACCCTGGGCGAGTCCGAAAACGGAATCGTGGAACGCCTCGAAAAGGTCCTCGGCCAGATCATTGAACATGAGGAAAACGCCCGGGCGACACTTTTGGAGAAGAAGGCCAAGATGGTCTTCAACCATATTGGGCGCGCGTATGGCATCCTGGCCAACGCCCATACTATTACTTCCAAGGAAACGATGAACCTGTTATCCTTGATGCGGTTAGGCGTGGATATGGGCGTGTTTCCGGGGGTGGATCGGTCGCTGGTGGATGAGTTGTTTTTGGTGACGCAGCCGGCGCATTTGCAGAAGCAGCATTCGGAAAAACTTTCGGCAGAGGAACGCGACTTGCTGCGTGCAGACATGGTTCGCGAGCGGTTGAAGCCGGTGAGCCGGCCGATTTCACGACCGCCACAGTCGGCAAGTAACTGATTGGACAAATTCGCAAAATATTGCATTGTGAAATAGTAGTATGAGTGACGAAGCCATGAGTAATTTTACGCCCCGAGCACAGCAAGTGCTCGCGCTGGCACGCAAAGAAGCCGATCGCTTCAACCACAATTTTGTCGGCACCGAGCATCTTTTGCTCGGGCTGATTAAATTAGGCCAGGGAGTCGCCGTTAATGTGCTCCAAAAGATGGGCCTTGATCTCGAAACCGTCCGCATGGAAGTCGAGAAGCAAGTCGGCACCGGTCCCGATCAAAAGATGATCGGCAACATTCCTTATACGCCGCGCGTGAAGAAAGTTCTCGCGCTCGCGGCCAAGGAAGCCAAAGCCCTCAATCACACTTACGTGGGCACCGAACACATTTTGCTGGGCTTGCTCCGCGAAGGTGATGGCGTCGCCGCGCGCGTGCTGAAGAATCTCGATGTGGACATTGAGCAGACTCGCCAGGAAATTTTGAAGGAGTTGGATCCGAATTTTGCCGCGCAGGAAGAACAGGCTTCAGCCGAACCCGGTGAGAAGGCTCCGCCGTCCGAGAAAAAAGGCGAAGTCAAAACTCCCGCGCTGAAAGCATTTGGCCGCGACTTGACGGAGATCGCTCGCAAGAACGAGATGGATCCGGTCATTGGGCGCAAAAATGAAATCGAGCGCGTCATTCAAATTCTTTGCCGCCGCACCAAGAACAATCCTGTTCTGCTCGGTGAAGCGGGCGTGGGCAAGACCGCCATCGTGGAAGGGCTCGCGCAGGAAATCGCGCAGGGCAACGTGCCGGAATTGTTGCGCGAAAAACGCGTGATTACGCTAGACCTTGCGTTGATGGTCGCGGGCACGAAGTATCGTGGACAATTTGAGGAACGCATCAAAGCGGTCATGGACGAAATCCGCCGCTCGAAGAACATCATCCTGTTCATCGACGAGTTGCACACCATCGTGGGCGCCGGC
>DASZPR010000034.1:0-5278 GCA_035550235.1 Verrucomicrobiia bacterium
GCCAGAAAAACCAGCGCGGATGGCGGATGACGGCGCGCGCCAGTTTGCCCAGCAACCGCGCGAGAAGAGAATGTTCACTGAGCGCCTTCATTTGGATTCAACGCGCAAAGCAAACAGGGCAAGGCACGGAAAATTTTCCAATCCGTGTTCGGCGGTGTTCATCCCAAAAGTAAATCAGTTGATTTTTTCCACGAAGACCGCCGTCCCGTAGCACAAGACCTCCGTGATGCCCGGCGCGATCTCCGTCGCGTCATAACGCACGCCGACGACCGCGTTCGCGCCCAGCCCGCCCGCGTGCGTGAGCATCAGGTTGAACGTGTCCTCGCGCGCCTGCTCGCACAAGTTGGTGTAGATCGAGATGTTCCCGCCGAAGAGGGACTGGAGGCTCGCGCCGAAATTGCCGATGACCGAGCGCGACCGCACGATGATGCCGCGCACCACGCCGAACGAATTCACGATGCGATAACCCGGCAGTTCAAACGCCGTCGTCGTCAGAGGATGGGTCTTGCTCATAGGCTGCTGATTGAACACCACCGCCCGCCGGCACAAAAGCCAATTCTCACGACGAATTTCGAATCCAAGCCGGCTGCCAGCAGGATGCGAAACACCGAAAGAAATCGCCCTTAAAATTTATCAATCAGTTTTTCGAGGGGCACGTTTGCGTGCCAACGCTTTTTTAATGCGCTCAGTTCGCTTCTGGTCGGGAGGCTGCAAACCTTCAAATAACCGATTCGGCGCAGTTTCAAGGAATTGCAACATGCGGGCGAAGATGGCGAGGCTAACGGGATAATTACCGCGCTCAATGTGGCTGATGGTCTTCCAATGCACCCCGGCCAATTCTGCCAAACACTCCTGCGTCAAATTGGCTTTCAAGCGCGCTTCACGGACGCGCTGGCCAATAAGTCGTAAAATCTGCGGGTCAGTCACGTCATAAGGGAATCCATATATTCCATTATTGACATCCCGTATAAATCCCGTTAAAAATTTTGCATAAAACCTATGCGCTTAATCAGAAGTATCATCAACGGGCTGGGCTTATTGACTTTGACCATCTTTCTTCACGAATCCGCTTTCTCTGCTGAAACCACTGCGCCAGCCAGCCTTTCGGCGCAGTTATCGGCGGTGGAGGGGACGGAGCCGACACCGGCGGCGGCCGTGCCGCGGACGGGGCAGTTCTATTCGGCGCGGCTGGCCAATGCCGGATTGATTCTGGCTCCAATCTTGCCGGGCGGCATGGGAATGGACGCGTGGAGCCTTGGAGATAACGTCTGGTTAGTCAATGATCTGGAACCGGTGACGCCGTTGCGGAACGGAATGCAAATGATGGCGGAGGGTGGTCCGCTGCCGCCGGGCGCCGGTGGCGGCTCGACGAATGGCGGGATGATCTTCTATCCTCAGGCCCAAATTTTCACGACCAATCAGCTTTGGCTGGAAAACATTGCGGTCACCAACCAAACCGACTCGCTGGTGATCCATCCGCCGTGGACGGCGTCCAACGGCGTTTACGATCTGTATTACACAACCAATCTAGTCCCGCCCGTCGCGTGGGATTGGTTGCTCCGCACCGACGCGGGACAGACCAACCTGACCGTTCACAATGCCACAGACGCCCAAGGCTTTTACCGGCTTGGCCCGCCCGATGACCTCGCAGCCGCCAGTTCTTTAGGCACCAATTTCTGGGTCGCCTTTGGTGATTTGCACAGTGACAATGGCAATCAACTCCTGTCGCTGTCTATTTCCAGCCCCGTGGGGGCCACCGGGACGGTGACGGCACCGGGATTGACGCAAAACGGCCCGGTCTTGGTGTTCACCAACGGCGGCGACGCGGCGGTGAACGGCACCTATGTGCTGACCAACCTGACGGCGCAGGAAAAAACGGACTTGCAGGCCAGCGGCTTGGTTTCCGCTGATTTCAAATACGCGGACGGCACGAACTAGGTGGTGTGGCAGCAGGCTTTCTGGGTGCTGTTGGCGTATCACCCGGACGAGCATTTTTTCGAGGTTCTCTATGACAATCCAGAGGTCAACCTCAATGGCACGGACTGGGAATATGACGGCGATTTCATGACTCCGCCGCCGACCAGTATTTGCGCGCCAATTCCGTTGGTCAACCAGACGTTCACCGTGGCGGCGGGAACGGTGACGAACATCAGCATTCCGCTGCCGGCCATGCTGAAGGATTACGACGAGGTGACGAGCAACGGCATCCACGTTCTCGCCAGCCAGCCGATTTCAGTTTACGGAGTGGACTATGATGTTAATGCCAGCGCTGCCTTTACGGCGTATCCGCACACGCTGTTGGGAACTAATTACTGCGTCCTGGGCCGGTCGGTTTCCACCGAACACGGCGAGGGAGCCGTATATTCCAAACTGACAATCCTAGCGACGGTGGACAATACGACGGTGACGATTACGCCCTCCCTGACGGCGGTTTTGGCAGGCCACACCAATGCTTACGCGGCTTACACCGTGACGAACCTGCAGGCCGGGCAAACCTGTCAAATCCATAGCCGGAACGACGTGACTGCTGATTACACGAATGACGTGACGGGCACCCGGATTGTTTCGGACCAGCCCATTGCCGTCTTTGCCGGCGCGAATGTGGCTTATGTGCCGGTGGCCGGGCCGTCGGGCATTGCCGCTGGCAATCCGCCGATGCAGGAACAGTTGCCGGTGGAGTCTTGGGGCCGGCAGGTTTTGGCCGTGGGATTCGCCGGGCGAATGAACGGGGACAGCTACCGCGTGGTGGCGGCTTATGACAATACCACCGTGACCATCACGGGCAGAGTAGTCACCCTAGTTGACTATATTTATCCCGGACCAGCGACAGTGACGATGACGAATGAAACCATCACGACGAATCTGGACGCCGGACGTTTTGCAGACCTGATTTTGGACGGGCCGGTGGAGTTTCAAGCCAACCAGCCCATCCAGGTCGCGCACCTTGCCAATGGAACGGATTTCGATGGCGCAGTTAATGCGCAAGGGCGTGCAAATGAAGGCGACCCCTGCGAAACCTTGTTGCCGTCGACCGGTCACTGGCTTCTAACAAACACGGTTTTTGCTCTTTCAAACGACGACACCAATGGAGATTTCGATGAGAGCTTCTTGAACCTCATCGTGGCGCAATCGGCCATCACCAACACGTTGGTGGACGGTTCGCACATAGCAACGACGAATTTTGTGGCAATTGGAAGCAGCGGTTACTACGGCGCACAAATTCCCGTGGCGAATGGCGTGCATACGGTGACCGGTTCCCAACCAGTAGGAATTGAAGTTTATGGCTTTGGACTTTATGATGCCTATGCCTATTTCGGCGGTGTGGTCAAATAACAAGCATGTGATAAACTAAAACAAAACTATATGAAAAAACTCATCATTCTGTTTGCGTTCGGACTGTTGGCGCGACAAGTTGCGCCAGCACAAGGGTCAATCACCTACTTGTCTAATTTGGGGCACCCATCTACAGGCAGCATTGCCGTGGGCAGCGATTCGTGGCAGGCGACTGTGTTTCATACCGGGTCTAACATTGGCGGGTATGTGCTCGACTCCATTCAACTGGCCTTGACGCCTGCGACGGGCGATCCCAACAGCTTTGCCGTCTTGCTTTATTCATCAATTCATGGTGGAGGAGAAATGAATTATCCTGGAAGCAGCCTCGGCATTCTGGACGGGCCCTCGAATCCGGCGGCGGACGGAATTTTTACTTTTACCCCGGATTCAAGCATCATATTGTCTCCGCGCACCTCGTATTTTATCGTGCTGACGGCTGGAACAGCCGTTGCCAACGGGGCCTATGAATGGGCCAGTGGAGGTTCCTTTAATTCAATAGGCGGCTGGACCGTGACACCGCTTGATCCTACCATTGACAATTATCAATCCAGCAATGGTTCAACTTGGAATTTAAGTTCAGGGGCATCTCTTCAATTTGCCATCAGCGCCACGCCCGTTCCTGAGCCGGGAGTTTTGAGTCTGCTCGGTCTGGGCGGCGCGGCCCTCCTCTGGCGGCGGTGGCAAGCCAAGACTGCGCGAGTGCCGTCACCTTAGATTCCATTCGTTCAACAGCCCTTTGGGAATCTCCGAAAGAAAACGGGACGGTGACTGAAAAACATCGCCGCCGGACTGGCCGAAGCCGCCGCGCATCAGCGGATAGCACAGGTAAAGTTCATTCTTCGCCCGCGTGACGGAAACGTAAAACAGCCGCCGTTCCTCCTCTTCGCCGTCGTTGCTTTCGGTGGAGCGCGACGACGGAAACAGTCCGTCGCACAGCATGATGACGAACACGACCTCGAATTCCAAACCCTTCGCCTGATGGATGGTCGAGAGCTTCATTTTTTCCGAATCGTCCTGCGGGTCGGCCTCGGCCTCGACATTGGTGAGCAGGGCGAGCTGCGTCAAAAATTCTTCCACGGTGCCGAATTGAAACGCGAATTCCGCAAGCTGCTGGATTTCGTCCAGCCGCCGTTGATAGTTGTCGTAGGTTTCCTTGAGATAATTGTCATAGCCCGCGTCCATCACGAGCCGCAGCATCTTCGCCGCGTTCCGGCGGATGGCGTCGTCTTCCAGTTGCGCGATGGTGGCGGTGAACTGCGCCCAAGGGATGGCGGCTTTCTTGGGAACGCTGGCGATGGAATCCTGCAAGGCGACGGCAATCGGGGTGGCGGTCTTGGGCGACTTGATCTCGCGCGAGAAATTTTGCCATAACTTTTCCGCTCCTTTTGCGCCAATGCCCGGCAGCAACAAGGCCAGCCGTTTGAAGGAAACTTCGTCCTTCGAGTTGGCGACAAATTTCAGATACGCCGTGGCATCCTTGATGTGCGCCTGCTCGAAGAAACGGATGCCGCTCGTGATGGAGAAGGGGATTTGCCGTCGCGTCAGTTCCAACTGCAACTCCAGCGCGTGAAAGTGCGAGCGATACAGCACGGCGATCTGGTTCAGGTTCACGCCTTCCTCGCGCAGTTCGAGTGTCCGCTGCGCGATGAACGCCGCCTGCTGTCCGGCGTCCGTGCAGGCGACGAGCGCGGGTTTCACGCCGGATTTGCGCGCGGGCGCGAGTTCTTTCGCGAACTGGTTCACGTTCGCGGCGATGGCGGCGTTCGCCACGTTCAAGATTTCCGGCGTGCTGCGGTAATTTGTCTCGATCTTGAAAACTTTCGCGCTCGGATAGCGTTTGGGGAAGTCGAGAATGTTCGCGAAGTTCGCGCCGCGCCACGCGTAGATGCTTTGCGCGTCGTCGCCGACCACCGTGACGTTGTGATGCCGCGCCGCGAGCAGGTCA
>DASZPR010000035.1:0-3887 GCA_035550235.1 Verrucomicrobiia bacterium
CAAGAAGTGTATGAAGTTCTTAACAAACTGGCGTGGCGTGGCGAGATGTTGACTCCGTTAATTTCGGAGAAACTACTTTCATTGTTGAATATAAATAACCCAAAAAATTACCAGATTTTAGGGTTTGTTATTTCGATATTAATGCGCCAGGCCGTACCGCCGACCGACCAATTGATTCGTCTGGCTCACGAGCGTGCATCGTCTGCTGATACTGTAGGCGTCGCGGTTCTTTGGATCGCGCTCGTGATGGAACTAAACGGGGAGGAGGCGTTGAAAATCTTGCGGGGATTCCTCAAAATCGCACCGAATGCTAAAGAAATCGTTGTTCGATTATGTTCGGTTTTATCGGGTGAAGATATGACGAGAGGGCCGGTAGCGAAAAATCCCAGCTATCTTAGACCAAAAATTTTGCGGCATTTTATTCCCATTGTTTATGAACACGTGATGTTTAGTGAGGATATCAATAGAAACGATGGCGGCGCGTTTTCGCCGATCGCTCGCGATCATGCGCAACGATTCAGGAGTGTTTTGTTAGATTTCATGGCAAAAACCGAAAATACAGAAGCGACAAATTATCTTCGTGAACTGGCAGATGAGCCAGCGTTATCCCCCGTTCGTGATTGGATTCTTAAGCTTCTCGATCAACGGCTGGAAAGGGAGGCTGACTCCGAGCCTTGGACACCCGCCGACCTGCGGCATTTTGCGGAGGAACACGAAACTGATCCCAAAAACGATAAAGAGCTTTTCGCTATCGCCCGAAAACGCTTCATGCTTCTCAAATGGGATGTTGAAAAATCAGATAATAGCGCGCGCAAAGAATTGCATGTTGAATATGCAGAAAGAGAATTGAGAAGTTGGCTACAGCGACGATTGTTGGAACGTTCTCAGAGCCGATACACGATTCCTCAGGAAGGGGAGATTGATCAGCGAGAGCGGCCCGATTTGCGTTTGGAAAATCCGAAAACGAACCCTGTATCAATCGAGGTAAAATGGGCAGACAGTTGGACGTTAACCGTTTTGTTGGAGCGATTGGAAAATCAATTGGTGGGGCAGTATCTTCGCGCTCACAATTCAAAATATGGCATTTATCTTTTGGGTTTTATTGGCAAAAAAAAATACTGGGAAGGACCCGAAACTGGTAAGAAGTACACATTCTCTGAAGTTGTTGAAATAGTAAGACAGCGAACAATTTTCTTAATGCAAACAAATCCAAAGATCGAAGGATTGGAGGTTATTAGCATTGATTTTTGCGAACCAGAACGGACGTGAACTGATAAGTTGGATATTTAATATCCCGGGCCGGACACTTAGCAGCGTTAGCTTCCCTGCTCGCCCTGGCTCTGGCCGTGGCAATTGAGCGGCGAAACCGGAAACCGCTCGAAAAATCCCCACAAGAGGAAAAACTTTTACGCTCGTCCGGTCAACCCCGGGCTGAGTTCTCGACACCTTTGGTGTCGTCCTATTAGAGACTCGTCACCTCGTCTCCTACGCGGGACGTTTGTGCGCGGCTCGCCGGGAGTCTCGCCCCACCTTGCGCCGCTGATGGCGGCGCGGACGCCGCAGCGCGACGGGCAAAATTCACCACTCCGGGCCTGTCAAGTTTCCATTCGCGAAAAAGTTCTTCACAACGCGCGTCTGCTCTTGCTCCGGAATTTTTTCTGCGCCATAAACTTCGTTCGATGTTGAATCTCAGTTCGCTCAATCCGCAACAGCGTCTTGCCGCCGAGACGTTGAAGGGGCCGGTTTTGATCCTGGCCGGCGCGGGCACGGGCAAAACTCGCGTGATTACGTTCCGCATCGCCTACATGATTGAGCGCGGAATCGCGCCCGGCAACATCCTCGGGGTGACCTTCACCAACAAAGCCGCCCGCGAAATGCAGGAACGCGTCAGAAAGCTGATTCCAAAACCACGCAAAACGCAGAACGCAACACGGGATGGAGAACGCGAAAAAGCCGATCGCCCGACCATTTGCACCTTTCACTCCTTGTGCGTCCGCATTCTCCGCCAGCACATTGAGAAACTCGGCTACAAGCGCAATTTCGTCATCTACGACGAATCCGAACAGATTGGCGCGGTTAAAAAAATCCTCGCGCAGATTTCCGCCAAGGGCGAAAAGACCGATCCGCATGCCATTCTCAGCCTGTTGAGCCGTTACAAAAACGGCGGCGAACGCTCGGCCGCCTTCGGTGACGAAAGCGTTCGCGCGATGGCCGAGCACATTCGCAAGCGCTACGAATCCGCCCTGCACGCCTGCAACGCCGTCGATTTCGACGACCTGATTCTGCTCACGCTGCGATTATTCAAAGAGCATCCCGAGGCGCTCGAAGCCTGCCGCGCGAAGTACCGTTTCGTCATGGTGGACGAATACCAGGATACCAACGCCTCGCAGTTTGAGTTGATTCAACTGCTCACGCAGGAACATCGCAACCTGTGCGTCGTCGGTGATGATGACCAAAGCATTTACGGCTGGCGCGGCGCGGAGATTTCCAACCTGCTCGACATGGAAAAACATTTTCCCGAAGTCAAAGTCGTCAAGCTCGAGCAGAATTACCGTTCCACGAACACGATCCTGCGCGCGGCAAATACGGTCATCAAAAACAACCTCCGCCGCCGCGGCAAACAGCTCTGGTCCGACAAGGGTGACGGCTCGAAAATCCTCCTGCACGCCTTTACCGACGATGAAGAGGAAGCGCGCACCGTCGTGGAACAAATCGATTACGCACGCATCGCGCGGCGCACTCCCTGGGGCGATAACGCCATTCTCTTTCGCACCAACCAGCAATCGCGCCCGCTCGAAACCGCCTTGCGCACCGCCGGCGTGCGTTATCATTTGATTGGCGGCCAAAGCTTTTTTGACCGGCGCGAAATTCGCGATTTCCTCGCGTATGTCAAAACGTTCCTCAACCCGCACGACGACGTCAGCCTGTTGCGCATCGCCAACACGCCCGCACGCGGCTTGAGCGACGTGACCATGGAACGATTGCTTGCCGCCAGTCACGAGCGCAAAGGCTCGGTTTTTTCCGCGATGAAAAATCCGGCGGTCACCACTACGTTTCAAAATAAGACCCGCGAGAGCATCGAGGCCTTCGTCGAATTCGTGGAGCGCACGCAAGCGGAACTAAATTGCAGGACCGGCGTCTCCCTCTCCTCGGACAGCATTGAAAATGGAGATAGGCCGGGAGCCCCGATTACCTTGGGAACCTGGGCGCAAAATTTCCTCGACGAAATCGGCTACTTCAACGAACTGCGGCGCGGCGAAAAAACTCCCGAAGCCTCGGAAAATCGCATTCGCAATTTGAAAGATCTGATGGTGACCATGGACAATTCCGGTTCACCCACACAATCGCCTTCGGAACGCGTGCACGCCTTTCTCGAAGACGTCACGCTTGATTCGGATCGCGAAGATGAAGAGGAAAAAGCCGGAGACGCCGTCACGCTCATCACCATGCACAGTTGCAAAGGATTGGAATTCCCGCACGTGTACGTGGTTGGTCTCGAAGAAGGACTGCTCCCGCACTCGCGCTCCAAAGTCGAAAATACGCTCGACGAGGAACGCCGTTTGTTTTACGTCGCCATCACGCGCGCGCAATTGACGTTGAGCATCAGTCATTGCGGCGGCCGAAAAAAATACGGGCAGCTCATGCCCTGTCATCCCTCGCAATTCCTGAAAGAACTTCCCGAAGAACTCGTCGAGCACGCCGACGAAAAAGCGAAAACACCCGTCGCCGCCGCCTCCGGCAAAGACATGTTCGCCGCCATGCGCGACTCGCTGGGTTAACCCGCTACCCCACGCGACTTTACGTCAGCGCCCGGTACATTTCGTGCTGTCTACGAGCGTTGGACATGAGAAGGTATTTAATTTCCCTAATTCTATTGATGTTATGCG
>DASZPR010000036.1:0-3764 GCA_035550235.1 Verrucomicrobiia bacterium
AGCGCGTAAAAGGTTGCGCCGCCCTCGGAGTCTTTCAACGCCCGCGCACATTCGGCACGACGTTGGTCCCTCCCGGGCTTTCGGCCCCGCCGACCGCGGTTCCCGGCCTCAAGACGTTCCGCACGGCAATCAACGGTTGCCTGGCCGCCTGCACGGTTTCCGTCCCTTGCCCCGCCGGCGCCACACCCGCGCCGTACGCATACACCATTTCTCCGCCATACCAGCCCTGAAAAAGAGTAATGGCCAATACGAGAAATGCCCCGATCAGATATGCTGTGTTGATGGTCATTTGCCCGCGATGCCAAATCAGCCAGCGCCATGCGGTCAGGATTGCCAGTGCCCCGCCCAGAATCCACCCTATGGTTTCATGCAGCTCCACCAGTTCTTGAGTTTCCGGTGTGAGCGTGGCGCGGTTCATGTCCAGATACCCCGCCGCAATGGTCAAAACGCCGCCCGCCAGTCCCGCGATCAACGACCAAAATCCCACCGTCCGAAAAGCGGCGCGACGCGGCTCGGACTTCGTCAATCTCGCCGCCAAATCCGCCCCCACCGACAACAAAACAAAAGCGATCGGCAGATGCACAAGAGCGGGATGTACAGGCAAAAAGTTCATTTCCTGACGAATCAAGTTCTAGGCTCTAAGAAAGGTCGAAATGAAGCGCCGGTCAAATGGGGGAAACCCCTCGGAAGCGTTAGTTAGAGCAATAAAAAAACGCCGGCGAAATCGCCGGCGTTTTCAAATTCGAATCGTGCTGGCCAAGTCGTCTATTGCCGGCGCAAACTTGGGAAGTCGCGCAAACCGCGGTTGAGTTCCGCGCCGTAACCCTGGCCAAACCAAATGTTAAACGCCTCGCTCTCCCGGCGCTGGCGCACCGCGTTGCTGAATTCCGGCAGTTGCGCCGCCATCTTCGTCTGGTCCACCGGCAACCGCTGTTTCACATGCACAACAAAGCCCCCGTCATGAGTCTCAACGAAGTGACTCACGCCGCCGACGGGTGTGCCAAAAGCGGTTCCCTTGAAGGTGTTCAAATCATCCACGTGGTCCTCAACCTCCGGCAGTCGTTCGGTGCTCAGCGAGAACGGCGGCACCGCTATCGGAGTCACCCGCGTCGCGTCGCAGGTTTGCGCGAAAGTTTTTCCATGCGCCAATTCATTGGTCGCCGTTTGCGCAAACACCTGGCCGTTGATTTGGGCAATGCGCAGCGCCTGGCTGAATTTGTAATCGGCTTCCACGCGGCTGTGGATTTCTTGCAGTGAAGGAATGTGGCTGGGGATCAATTTATTGAACGCCACCACATACACACCATCGGCGCCACGAATCGGGCTTTCTACAAAACGTTGATCGTCCGCGTTCAGGTTGAACAGCGACGCCACCGGATAGCTCGAACCCAAATCGAGTTCGCCCGGGCCGTATTCCTTTTCAAACGGCTTGGTCACCTTGACCTCAAGACCTTTTTCCTTGGCGACCGCGGCCAGGTCTTCAAGACTCGGGTGCGACGGCTGTTTGGCTATCACTTCGTTCTCGAACGCCACGGCTTTCGAGTTGGCGTTGGAAATCGCCGTTTCCTCCACGATGAGCTCGCGGACTTTCGCGCGCGCTTCCTCGGGCGTCTTGCCCAATCGGGAAATGTTCGTCCCAATGCGAGTAAAGGCTTCGTCCACGGTGCGATTCAAGTTCGTGCCAAGCTGCTGCTCAGCCTGCGCCATGAAATTTGTCACATTGAAGAAAACATAACTGACCTGCATCTGGTCAGGCTCACGATAGGCCGCCTGTTGATTGGTATAGAAATGCCCGAGCGCTTCCGGGGTGGGGGCCTGCACTTTGGCGAGATTATTCGAAGCCGAAAAGAAAACCGCATCCACCGCCAGCTCCTGGTATTCCTGCACGTAAAGAGTCTGGATTTCCGCCGGAGTCACCAGCTTGCCACTAAGCCCGATCACGGACGCCAATTGTTGAATCGCAATGTCGTGTTCCACGAAATGCTGGAAATCCTCCGCCGTCATGCCTTTCTGCTTCAAAACTTGGTCCACGAACGTTTCCATTGGCACCGCCTGTCCCTGGCCGAACTGGCGCAGAATAAGGTCGGCGAGTTGTGCCGTCGCATCCGCGTCGACATGAATATCATACTCAGCCACCTTTCGCAGCAGGAACAGCCGTTGATAGGATTCACGCTCCAGGTTGAACCGCGCTCCAGCGTTATCCGGCCACTCATGAGTCCGGACCAGATACATCAGCGCCGCCTCGTTTTGCGCTTGCTGCATTTCCGTCGCGGTGATCGCCTTATTATCGATGGAACCGAAATGGCCCGCGCCGCGCTGCCCGTTTCCGGTGCCGGTTTGGTTCGTCCACACGACCATGCCGAGGATCGTCACGCCGATAATGAGAAACCAGAGCCAGCTTTGATGCTTACGAATCGTTCCAAACATAATATAAAGGGGTCGCAACCTACCCGGGTTTTGCCATGGCGGTCAAACGCAAAATTGGCCGGAATTGACAACGGCAGGCCGAACGCTCGGCCACGGCAGGGGAGGTTGATTTTCCGGGCGCGAGGGCGCGAAATTTTTTGGTCCAGTTGCCACTTGCCACCCTCCGTAGTTTTTGCGACGCTGGCGGTCATGTTGAAGAAAACATTACCGTTTTTGTTGGTAACGCTGCTCGCCGGCTGCGCGACGCAAATCACCAATCTCACGCCTCGGCAGCAGACCCGTAATCAAAACAATCTTTATCCTGTCGAAGTGGCATTTTCCTCTCAGCAACAGAACATCCGTTGGGAGACCGTCAAGCCGACCGTGATCGTCAATGGCCAGCCCTTTGAAATGCACCCCACCCAGATGATGACCAATCGCTGGGAAGGCCTCGTGCCCGTGCCTCCAGGCGTCGACAGCGTCCACTACCGCTACCGGGTTGATTTCGACGTCAACGGCTTCGGCAAACGCAGCGCCGAAAACGCTGTTTCCCCGGACTACACCCTGAAAGTCCACGAGCCGCAGTAAATCGCCGCACCGTTTAATTTAATTTCGCCAAGGCCGCGTTTCTCAACGCGGCCTTTTTCCTTTCAATCCCGTAGGAGCGACGTGAGGGGGCTCTAATTTTTCCCCTGCCAGTTCCGCACATTTTTTGAGTAGGAGCAGTGGAGATTGATCATGCCCAAAAAATTCCCATTGACAACCCACCGTCATACTGTCATACATATATATGACAGTAGGCGGCTATGTTATTCCAAATTGATTTTAAGGCAGGCAAACCGGTTTACCTCCAATTGGTGGACCAGGTGCGTTATGCCGCAGCTTCCGGAATGCTGCGCCCCGGCGAGCCGCTCCCCGGCATCCGCCCGCTTGCCGAAGAATTGCGTATCAATCGCAACACCATCGCCAAAGCCTACGCCGAACTCGAAAGCCAGGGCGTCATTGAGACCCTTCCCGGCAAAGGTTGCTTTCTCAAATCGAACAACTCGCCCTTCACCAAAACCGTTCGCGACAAATTATTGGAGAAGGAAATCGACGAAGCCGTGGTCATGGCCCATCACCTGCAAATCGGCCGCGAAGCTTTTTTGGAAATGGTCAACGAGCGCCTCGATCACTTCGAACGCCTCGCTGCCAACGACGAACAATCATCCAGGACGCCCAGGAGGACACAATGAAAGAAAGCCGATCGGCAATCGAAATCAGGGAACTCACCCGGCGCTACGGCAAGCTTGAGGCCGTCCACGGCCTCAGCCTTAACGTACGCGCCGGGTGTTGCTATGGTTTTTTTGGCCGCAATG
>DASZPR010000037.1:0-1717 GCA_035550235.1 Verrucomicrobiia bacterium
CGCGGTGGTGGTGTTGCCGGATTATCCCGACGCAAAATACATCGGCTCCAAGGAGTGCGAACAGTGCCACGAGGACATTACGAAGACGTTTGCGACCGCGGATCATGCGCGGTTGATTGCGAACGGCAAAAATGCTTTGGGCGTCGGGTGCGAATCGTGCCACGGTCCTTGCAGCATTCACGCCGATTCGGGTGGCGAGACCAAGCCTCCCTTCTCATTTACTGCGGGCCGGCCGCACTCGAGCAGTTTCGGGCGCCTCGCGTTGGCGGATGCGCTGCGTGCGACGGATTCTGCGCGCGCGACCGAGCAGGTTTGTTTCCAATGCCACGCGGATGTGCGCGGCCAGTTCAGCCTGCCGAACCATCATCCGGTTCCGGAAGGCCGGATGACCTGCACTGATTGCCATTCTCCGCACAGAGGTTCCATCTACCGAGGCGGCGGGACGTCGTTGCTCTCGGAAAATGACAATTGCCTGGCATGCCACCCCTCGCAACGCGGCCCGAAAGTTTTCGAGCACGAAGCAATGCGCGAGGGTTGCACGGTGTGTCACACCGCCCACGGTTCGGTGAATGCGAAGATGCTCACGGCCCGTGACGCGAACCTCTGCATGAAGTGCCATTTCCAACAGGTCAGCGGGGGCAGAATTCTCATTGGAGGCTCCGATCACACGGTGCGATTGCAACAAGGCACGTGTTGGACTGCCGGTTGCCATGAGGCTGTGCATGGCTCGCGCGTCAGTTCATCCCTGCGATTCTAACCGGCCATAGACGTCATGAAATCACCACTCTCGAAAATCGCGGTTGGCTGCTGCTGGGCTTCGTTGTTTGCCGGCGGCGCGGTGCTGGCCGCCGATACCAATACCCCGCCGGCCAAAGCCGAGGCTCCCAAGACCGAGCCGGTGTTGAAGCCGGCGGAATATTTTGAAGGCGGAACCAAGTCGTACAATAACTGGGTCGAGTTTTCCGGCGGGGAATTCTTTTTCAACGGAAACAAGCCGCAGTTTCAACAACAACAGAAGACACAACGCCGCGGTTTCGGCGGGCTCGAAGATCTTCATTACACGACGCAAGTGGACAAAACGACGACGTTCACTGTCGACGCGCGGGCGATTGCGGACAACAACGATTACAAGCTGAAGCTGGATCTGACGCGCGAGAAGCTGGGTTACGTTCGCTTGTCGTACACTGAGTTTGGCACGTGGTATAATGGCGATGGCGGTTTTGATCCGGCCAGTGGCGCGTATTTCGCCAGGAAGGGCGACGCCATGGAAGTGGATCGCGGCGAATTTACGCTGGAGGCGGGGTTGACGATGGAGAAAAAACCGGAGGTGCGGTTCAAATACACCCATGCGTTCCGGGACGGCGATAAGAGTTCGACGAGCTGGGGCATCACTCATCCGGACGGCGTGACGAAAGGATTGAGCCCTTCGTTTTACGACATCAATGAGCGCCGCGACTCGTTTGAGATTGATGTGAAACATCACATTTTAAAGAGCGACGTGGGCGTCGGGTTCAGCTACGAGACCGGAAAACTGGACGATTCACTGAAAATTACGCAGGCGCCGGGCGAACCGGCCCAGCAGAAAATCACCGACCAGCAGAACACCGGCTACGATGCATTCAATGCGAATGCCTTCACCGAAACCTGGTTCAAAGAGAAATTGTTCTTTACCACCGGCTTTTCGTTTTCGGATTTGGACAATGATTTTTCCGGCAGC
>DASZPR010000038.1:0-2809 GCA_035550235.1 Verrucomicrobiia bacterium
CGATGAGTCAAGTCGCTGAGTTCCATCCACCGATGGACACTGGGGAGTTTGAGTCGGCACTATGGCTGACCAACGGTTATATTTTTCACTATCTCAACGGCGCAGTAACGGGTTTCAATTCGCTGCACGATGATTGGTATATCCAACAGGATATTGATGGTCTGGAAAGGTTCGTTGGAAAAGACAACATGACGACGAACGAGGCAATTGAACTCGCTCGCAACTCATTCGTGAAACTCGGATATAAACCGGCCGATTTTCAAATGGACGGGCCGCCTACGGAAATCAGCGCCCCAATTGAATTGGACAAAAAAGGTCATGTGCCTTTCTGCAAAATAACATGGCAAAATCTGACCAATCGGGAGAACTACCATCTTCTGGAATTCCATGTGAATATGAACCAGAGACGACTTTTGGGAATGGCTCTGGTCGGCCAAAAACTCTGGCGTCCGCTTCCAAAAGTTGACGTGACTCCGGAACTGGAGGCGGATTATCAAAAGAATCACCCATCGGCGAAATCGGCAAAAATGTATTCCCGCACGAATGCCCCTCCGACAATCAGTAACAGAACAAATTCCGGCGGTGACTGATCCAGGCGCGGGTACCAAGTCCCAGTGACCGTATCACTTCTTCGACGTAAAGAACCCCCTGCCTTATAGCTGAAAGTATTCCAAAGAACGTTTGAGGCGCCGCTCTTTTTTTGACAAGTTATCCGGACATGGCTAATGCCGATTTGCCAAAAGTCAGTTTTGTCATTCCCACGCTCAACGCGGGTGGGATTCTTGGCAACTGCCTGCAATCGATCCGTCGACAGGATTATCCGCAGGAAAAAGTAGAGATCCTTCTCGGCGATGCCGGCTCCAAGGACAATACCCGCGATATCGCCAAACAATTCAGCGCGCTCGTCTTTGATGACCACGGCCGCAACATCGAGGACGGCAAACGCGCCGCCCTCATTCACGCCACCGGCGATTACGTCGTATTTGTCGACGCGGACAACGAACTCGCACATCCTGACTTCCTCCGTCGCGCTATTGATGCGCTGATAAAAAATCCCGCGGCCTATGCAGTAGAAAGTTACTATCTCTACACACCGCGCATGAATTCATTTTGCGCGTATCTGACCTGCCTGCTGCACATCAGCGATCCAGTCGCGTGGATGATGAGTATCCAGCCGGTTTTTTTGAAAGCCGATGGCGACGTGGAGCACTGGACTTTTCCGAAAGGCAGCCTTGCGTATCCGATCGGCTCGAATGGGTCCGTATTCCGCAAATCCGAACTCGACCTCGCGCACGCCGGCGAGGATTACTCCGATACACATACTTCGGTGAACCTCATCCAAGTCACAGGCAAACGCGAATGGATACGGATTCGCGGGCGTGGCGTTTATCATTACTACGTTTCGGCGCGCGGATTTTGGGCGTCGCTCCGGGATTTCCTGAAAAAACGCCAGCGCGCCACCTGTCATTTTTTCGATATGCAGAAGCAGCACGGCTTTTCCTGGACCGAACGCAAGCCGCGCATCCCCGGTTGGCTCGCCGTGCTTCTGTGCCTCACGGTTATCGTGCCGGTTTTGCAAACCATTGTGAAACTCGTCCGGACCGGCGACCGCCGATGGCTATGGCACCCGTGGACCTGTTTCTTTTCCGCGTGGGGCGTGATTTCCGGCGCGTGGATTTATTTCCGAAGAGGGAAGGATGCAAAACTAATCCATAGCTTGCAACCGCGACAGAAATTGGAGGACGCGCCTCAACCCAAAGACGAAAGAGAAACCAAAAAGTAACGCGGTTCAAATTCCGCGCCGCGCCTTCTTCGTTTAGTCGTGTCCCGCATCGCTCTTCCGGCGGCCACCATTTCGGGTCTTTTGAAAATTCCTCAGCGTCTCCGGATGTTTTTCAAAAAACTGCGCCAGGTCCGCGAGCACTTCCACCGTCGCGGGGCTGAGATGATGCTCAATGCCCTCGATGTCCTGCCGCTGTGTTTCTGCGTCCAGGCCGAACAGGGAAAAAAAGCGTGAAAGCGTCGCGTGCCGATTCTGGATTTTTCGCGCCACTTCGCGGCCTTCTTCGGTCATGACCAACCCGCGATATTTTTCGTACTCGAGATAGCCGGCTTCAGCGAGTTTTTGGACCATGCTCGTTACCGACGCCTGTTTGACCTTAAGCGAGGAAGCGATATCGACCACCCGCGCGTATCCTTTTTTCTCGATCAATTCATGGATGCGCTCCAGATAATCTTCCGCGCTTTGGCTCGGTGAAAGTTTCGGCATGTTGCACGTCGATTAAACACGCTTTTCCAAACTTCGCAAGTGAACGTGCTGCCGCTCTCTCGCCAAAATTTGCCGGGAGGACGCAGCCCGGTCTGAATTCACCGCTCCGCTAATAATCATTTGGTGCAGCATTTTCTCACCTCGATTTGGATCATTTTGGACTGAGTCATTTAGACCCATATAGACTCGCTCAAATGTGCCATTTGTGTGTCACTATAACTCCATAAAACCGATGTTAAAATACACAACACATTTATAATCAATATCATAACGCGATGGCTCGTCTCTGGCACGCCCAAAGCTAAATAGTGAACAGAACAAATAATTTAAAACGAAAGGAACAACTTATGAATATAGTACGTTGGCACAGACCTGAATTATCCACGTGGCCGGGTTTTGGCCGTCTCTCAAATCTGCGTAATGAAATTGACCGCCTGTTCGAAGCTCCCCTGTCCGAACTCGCGCGCGCATCTCAATTCCTGAGCGGCGCAGCACCCTCGGTCGATATCTACGAAGACAAAGACAGCTTCGTCGTCAAAG
>DASZPR010000039.1:0-3897 GCA_035550235.1 Verrucomicrobiia bacterium
AAAAACGTCTGGAATGGAGAGTCGGCGTTTTCGCTTTTGTTGGATTGCTGGTCCTGGCCGCGTTGCTGCTGCAATTCAGCAAGGGCACGTCGCTATTCAAGCCCACTTATAATTTGTTTCTGAAGACCGGCAACGTCGGCGGGTTGAAGAAACGCGCGAGCGTTTTGATGTCCGGCGTACCCATTGGCACCGTGTCGGATATCAAACTCAACCCGGAGGGCACGAACGTCACCATCACGTTGAAAATTTACAAGCAGTACGTGATTCATAAGGACGCGATCATCCGGGTTGAGCAATCCGGTTTCCTTGGGGATCAATATATCGCCGTCGTGCCGACCGGGAACCAGGGCGAGATTTGGCAGCCGGATGACCATCCGTCCGCGGAGGAGCCATTCAGCCTGCAGCAGGTCGCGCGATCGGCAGCGGGTTTTCTTAAAAGCGTGGACCAGACGACCAAGAGCCTCGATGACGCCATTGCGGATGTGCGGCGATTGGTGCTGAACGAGCAAACGTTGACAAATCTTTCAGCCACGGTCGGCAACGCGCGCGTGGCGTCTGAGCGCGCAGTCGTTACCGTGAATAACATCAACAGTTTGGTGACGACCAACAGTGAATCGGTGGCTTCCGCGGTGAGCAACGTCGTGTTTTTCTCGCGGCAAATCAATGAGTTCGCGGGTGGCCTGAAGGAAGTCCTGGCTACCAATAGTGGCGAATTGAGGTTATCGTTGAGCAACATAGAGTCCTCGACCGAGGCCTTGAGAAACATGCTGGAAGACGTGCAATCTGGCAAAGGGCTTGCTGGAACTGTGCTTAGAAATGAACAATTGGCCACTAATGTGAACACGATTGCCGCCAATCTGACCATCACGACGAGCAACCTGAACCGGCTCGGCCTTTGGCATTTCTTGTGGCATAAGGAGATTCCGCCGGAGGAAAAATCGTCCTCCAAAAACAAATCCAAATAATCTATGAACATTTGGATCATCCGCATCTTTTTTCTGTGCCTGTGCACGGTAGGGGGGTACGCCGTGGGCGAGGTGCATCCTTATTACCAGGACGTGCAATACGCCGGATGGATTGGAATGGTCATCGGTTTTGGGTTTGGCTGGCTGATGATTGCGGTCGATGAAATGGTGAAGGGGTTTTCACTCCGCGCTTTTTCCGCCACCACCTTCGGCTTGCTGCTCGGCACTTTTGTGGCGCTGTTGATCGATAAGTCCGGCCTCTTCGAAAACGTGGAGGAAAAACCCACGCGCTGGCTGATTCGCCTCTGCCTGTTCCTGGCGTTCAGTTATATCGGCATCATCCTTGCCATGCGCAGCAACAAGGAGGATTTCTCGCTGATCATTCCTTATGTTCGTTTTGCGCGGCAGAACCAGCCGGACAATCTTTACCTGCTCGATACCAGCGTCATTATTGACGGCCGGATCGCAGACTTGATCGACGCGAATTTCATTGAGGGCATCATCGTAGTGCCGCGGTTTGTGTTGCATGAGTTACAGACCATCGCTGATTCGAACGACCCGATCAAACGCGCTCGTGGCCGTCGCGGCCTGGAAATGCTCAATCGCATCCAGCGCAATAATCGCAATGAAGTGAAAATTCACGACGGCGATTTTCCGGAGGAAAATGGAGTGGACTCCAAACTGGTTCGTCTCGCGCGAAACCTGAACGCCAAATTATTTACCAACGATTACAACCTGGCGAAGGTTGCCGAGTTGCAGAAGGTCAGTTGTTTCAACCTGCATGAGCTGGCCAAATCCATGCGCGTGGTTTTGCTGCCCGGCGAAGTGCTCAGTCTGCGCGTGGCGCGCGAAGGCCGCGACAAAGGGCAGGGCGTGGGTTATCTTCCGGACGGAACTATGGTCGTTATCAACAACGCGCATCATCTGATCGGGCATCAAGTCGACGCCCAGGTGCAGAGCACTCTGCAAACCGGCGCGGGCGTGATTGTTTTTGCGGATCTACACGCGGCGCCCACGCTGCCTCGCGGCGAAATCACGCAGGTGAAGGTATGAATCTCGTGACGATTTTCAAAGCGTTCAGTCCCGCCGAAGCCCAGTTGACTCGCGCGCGTCTGGAGGCGGCGGGTTTTCATGCCGTGGTCATCGGCGAGCTCGCGGCGTTGAGCATGGAGGGCTATTCCTCGGCCACGGGCGGCATTCGCGTTCAAGTCCTGGAAGACGAAGCTGTCGAAGCCCGGGAATTTCTCGACGCCGGGCCGATTGCCGAATGATTTTTTAGCAGCGCACCACCGGTAGCGCCGCAACTGACATGAATCCCCTAACCTCGAAGCATCTTTCTCAACTCAAGAAACTCCTTCCTGCTGGCGAAGTTCTTTTCAAGGAATCCATTCTCGAAAAATATTCCCGCGACAAATGGTTCGCTGCGCACAAACCGGAAGCGGTGGTTTTGCCGCGCACCACGAAATCGGTTTCCGCGCTGATGCGCTTTGCCAATCGCCATCGCATTCCGGTGACACCGCGCGGCGCGGGGTACGGTTATGTGGGCGGTTGCGTACCGATTCTCGGTGGCATCGTCCTCTCGCTCGAGCGGATGAACCGCATTCTGGAGATCAACGCCGATGATTTCGTCGCGGTGGTTCAGCCGGGTGTCATCACGGAGAAACTTCAAATCGAGGCGGAAAAACAAAAATTGTTTTATCCGCCGGACCCCGCCAGCAAAGCGGATTCATCTCTCGGCGGGAACATCGCGACCAACGCGGGTGGCCCGCGCTGTTTGAAATACGGTGTCACGCGCGATTACGTGCTCGGACTGGAAGTGGTGTTGGCTGACGGCACGATTGCCCGCGTGGGCGGGCGGACGCATAAGAATAAAACCGGGTTTGAGTTTGCGCGATTTTTTCCGGGCTCAGAGGGAATGCTTGGCATCATTACCGAAGCCACACTCAAACTGATTCCACTGCCGCCGTATCGCGCGTGCCTCGCGATTGGATATGGTTCCATGCGCGATGCCCTCCGCACGTTGCCGGCAATTTTCAAGGCTGGTTTCCTGCCGTGCGCCCTCGAAGTGGCGGACTCATTCACGCTCGCGGCGGCCTACAATCGCACGAAGAGCGAACGCCTCCGCGGTTGTCGCGCGCATGTGATCGTCGAACTCGACGGACAAAAGAAATCCGTGCAATTGGAAATCCGAGATCTGGAAAAAATCGTGCGGCGGCAGAAACCCTTATTTGTCGAGCGCGGCCTCGGCGCGGTCGAATGCGAAAAGGTGTGGAAAATCCGCCGCGAATTTTCTTATTCGTTGCGCGATACGGGCCTCACGAAACTGAATGAGGACATCGTCGTTCCACGCGGACGACTCGAAGATTTATTTCGCTTCACGGCGCAACTGCAGAAAAAGCACCAGTTGCCCATCGCGTGTTTCGGCCACGCGGGCGATGGAAACATCCACACGAACGTGATGGTGGATTACACCAAGCCCGGCGCCGACCGCCGCGCGGATGCTGCGCTGGATGATTTGTTCCGCCAGATCGTGGCGTGGGGCGGCAGCATTACGGGTGAACACGGCATCGGCCTCGCGAAAAAACCCTGGTGGAAGCTGGCGGTTTCAAAGGAGACGCGCGAGTTGCATCGGACGGTGAAACACGCGCTGGATCCGCACGGGATTTTGAATCCGGGGAAATTTATATAGGGAAACACTGTGCGACATGAAATGCAGGCAATAGAATATTCAGATGGCTGCCCGGCACTAAGGGAATAATAGGTGTTGCTTAACGAGTTGAGCCACGGCGCGAATCACTGCAAGCGTGAATATCGGCTTGAACCTCGGCCAGCGGCGGACTGGCCGTGGTCTCCAAGGTTGCGTTAGGCCGATGATGCTCCCGTCTGACCAAAAGCCACAGTCCGCAAACTAATACGATCGGCGCGATTTGGA
>DASZPR010000040.1:0-2982 GCA_035550235.1 Verrucomicrobiia bacterium
ATTACTATTACTATTACTATTACTATGAAGACCGCTTTTAAAATTTTCATCGCAGCCGCCTCGCTCGCCATTGGCATTTTTTCAGCACAGGCACAACCGGCTTACACTCCGCCAATCTCAGCCGACACATTGAGCCAGTATATCAATGGCAGCACAACTGTTATTCCGGCGCTAAGCACGAACGTTGTGGTCATCCCGGGATGGTCTACCAACGTCTATAACTCTCCGGCTGGAAGGAACAGCATCGCAAATACAAACCTGATGACGTTCAATGTTTCCGAATTCGACTACCCGGCGCTTACCTGGGCGTTTACCGGGACGGCGACAAGCACCAACAGCTTGTTGATTTATCCGTCATACGACAAAGGCCGGACGTTTGCTGTAGTTCCGATCTGGCAAGCGTTGAACATCGCGCCCGGTGCTGCGGACTTCGAGACAAACGCTGCTATTGATGCGCATTCAGTTACGACACTGGCTGTTGTGATTCGAAACACCGGCACAACCCTGGCGACCAACGCGCTCGTAGAATTCAATTTGAAGTCTCCAAAGTTCGGCGCGAAGGAGGCCGTTCAATGAACCCTTTCGCCGATGCTGCCTTGGTTCGCATAGCCATGGTTTTGTCCAGCATCGGCAGACCGGCGCGGCGTTTCATCCGTCGCGTCGGTTCTTTAATAAGAACATTAATATGAGCCGCCATTTAATATTTGAGTTCCACGCGCCGCTGGCTACAGCCGCCGCCATGCTCGCAAGCCTGACTTCGCATCGTCTGTGCAGTAAAGACGCAGCCAGCGCCAAGCCACGCACCGCAGCGCCCGCTATAGCGACCGGCAACGCAGCGCACAAATACCGGAAGGAATCTTTTTTTGGCCACGTTACTAAGGTGGTTCCAAAGCAGGCCGGTTTGTTTGCGGCATCAAGTGAAAATTTCGTGTCCCACAAAATCACCCACTAACAGCCTATGCTAATCGACACTTCGAATCCTCAAACTCGTCAATTACTATATGCCTTTGGTGTAATCCCGGAGCTACTTGTCCAACTACTCGAATCACTGGGACACTCAGGCTCAAACTCGCCGCTCCGCGCCTCGGGTCGCAGGAAGCGCACTAATTACCAGGCTCGCCGCAAGCGCGCTTGGAGAAACAAACTCGCGCCGGAGCGCCGTAAGCAAATCAGCAGGGAGCAATCCGCCCGCATTTGCAGAAATCTCACAGATGGATACGTCCGAAGCCGGTTGTCTCGGAAATTAAACTTGCCCGCATCGGCCTTCACACAAGCCCAGGTCGAAGAAGAACGCCGAAGTTTGCAGGCAAAGCGCATTAGATGGGCATTGAAAACAATCACACAAACAACCTAAAGACACTCAAATGAAAAAATCCTTTATCCTTATTGCGGCGGCGCTGGCTTTCACTTGCTGCGCCTTCGCACAAAACTGGAATACCAACGGAGCGTTGCCGACTCCCCTTTCTCCGATTGTCCGAACGCCGGACCAATCGAATATCGTTTTCAGTCAGACGGCGACGGCTGTAACCAACAATGTGTTTTCTACGACGTGGCCCAGCGACACCAATGGATGGAAGCTACAAGGGGCATTTTCTACGAATTCAGGAGAAATTTTCCCCACGAATTACGGAGTCATGAGCGCGCATTATCCAATCAATATGCCCTGGGGAGCGAATGCCCATTTTTTGGTGTCTTTCAAATTTCCCACCGCTGGCACGGTCGCGACCGGCGATTTCTTTGACGTCGGTTTCAGCACCAATATCTTTTCGCCGGACGATCAAAGCGCTTTTTGGGGAGCGGGGATGACGGGCGGGATGGCCGTTGCACCCTTTCGTTTAGGTTTCAGCGCTTCGGAATGGCCTGCTTGGGGAACGAACAAGGTGAACACAAATACAACAATCAATGTCTGCGTCAACAGCGACCCCAAGCGCATCAGCTATGCGTTCGTCTGGCCGAATCACTCGAATGAAATGCGCGCAATGTTCGCGTGGACAAACGTGCCCAATGGCACCATTTCTAATTTCACCCTGATTGCCTGGAATACAGGCTCGAACGGAATTTTTGGGGCGGCTGGCGGAAGAACCGCGCCGCAGACCATTTCGCCGAGATCGACAATCGAAGGTAGAACGGACTTCGTGATTTGGACCGTGGATGACCACAATGATTACATTCGAGTCGTGATTCCTGCTCAATACGATTCTGGCACTAACATCGGCAACTTGATGGTGTTTGTTCACGGCAACACGGGCGATTACAAGGGGGACTACGAGACGGTCGTCGGCGACGAATCCACTACGGGTGATTCCTGCATGGGTTATTTCAACGCGCTGACTACCAACAATTTTATCCTGGTGTCCTATCTGGACCCAAATTCCAGTGGCGGACGGTCAGACAGTTGGGGAACCACCAATAGCTACGCCTGCATTGACGCGGCGATCAAGTGGGTCAGGCAGCGTTACGCCTTTTCCAATATCTTCCTATGGGGTGAAAGTGCGGGCGGCGCGACCGCTCTCGGTTACTCGGCACAGCATCGGGAAAAAATTGCAGGCATCCTGATGAACCATGCCGTCTATTCCATCGCTAACCGCTACCTTGGCCAGAAATCCGACATCGACGCCGCATACGGCGGCAGCACGGCAGCGGAGTTTACAGCCACAGACCCGGCGACGTTTCCGGCGACTGCCTGGGCTGGTATTCCGATTCGCATCACCGCTTCGTCGGGAGACAACGTGGTGACTAAGACAAATCAGACGGATTTACTGGTGCGGGCGATGGGTGGAATTGTCGCAGGCAATTTTACAAATACGCCAGTGACGCCAGAGATTGATGATTTTCAAGTAGACGGACCGGCAAACACGCATGGCGGCGCTTGTTACACGCCAGCGGTAGCAGCCGGAGACATTTCGTTTTTAAAACGCTGCCTAGGTTACGCCGCGCAGAAATTCACGGCTCCGACCGGATGGACACCTGTAATCGGATGGA
>DASZPR010000041.1:0-4446 GCA_035550235.1 Verrucomicrobiia bacterium
GGGGACTTCGCGATTTTTGGCGTGCCGTCGGGATTCATCACTGGCTTGCGATCGGGGCCCATCGCCGGCGTGCCGAATTCCACGAGGCACATGCGACAATTGCCTGCCACGGGTAGTTTGGGATGATAGCAATAGTGCGGCACATCGACCTTGGCCAACGCGCACGCCTGAATCATCGTCGTCGGAATCTGCTTACCGGTCATCGGATCCGGCGTCGTCTTCGGGACAACAACCACCTTGCCGTCGATGCTGACGGTAATCTTCTCGACCGCCGGGGCGGCTGGCTTGTTTTCAGTTGTCGGTGTTGCTGACATTTTATTTCAAACGGTCCTTCCAACTTCCAGGACGCTGGCTGAAATGAACAACGGCCACGATTTGGATGCGGTCCGAAAACTCGCGATAAAGCAACCGATATGGAAATGGAACGATGCGACAACCGCGAATTGGCGCTTCGAACACAGGCCACCATTCGGGATTGTGGCGAATCCGCTCGCCAGCTTCCCGCACCGCGTCGAGAAATAATTTTCCGACACCAGGTTGTCTTTCATCATAAAACTGTGCTGCTTCAACCAACTCAATCTCGGCAACGCTGAGATAGGTCAGCCGTTTCATTTCACTTTTCGATATGCGTCATTCAAAACATCTACCGCTTCACGCTCCCTCAATTTTCCCTCGTCGTAGGCACGGCAGCGATCCAAAGCTTCGCGCTTCCACGCGGCTTCGATTTCTGCCGAACCCTCTTCAGTTTCAAGACTGAGCAACAACTTCTCGACCAGCGCAGCCCGCTCCTTCGCCGGGAGTGAAAGCGCTTCGATAAAAATATTTTCAGTTGTTACATTCATCGCCGTTTAATGTGCACTGGCGAATTCGCTGCGCTCCGCAGGCGTTGCAGATTTCGACGCAACCGCCTGTTTGGCGCGCCGCTCCTCATCCGCCTTGCCCTTGGCCACAAATTCATCTTTGAACTTCGCGACAAAACTTTGCACGGGCCACGAGCAGGCTTCGCCGAACGCGCAAATCGTCCGGCCGCCGGGAATATTGTCCGCGATCTTAACTAAATAATCCGCATCGGTCGCGCGGCCTTCGCCGTGCGCCATGCGATGCAGCGCCTTGCTCATCCAAAGCGAGCCTTCGCGGCACGGT
This sequence comes from Verrucomicrobiia bacterium, assembly GCA_035550235.1. GTDB lineage: Bacteria > Verrucomicrobiota > Verrucomicrobiia > Limisphaerales > DASXHY01 > DASXHY01. The sequence goes on from DASZPR010000041.1 coordinate 1,144, forward strand.
GTGCATTGGCCACAACTTTCGTGCGCGTAAAATTCGCTGATGTTCGCCAGCGCTTCCACAATGTCCACGCTGTCGTCCATCACGATGATGGCGCTGGAACCGCTCATCGAGCCCGCCGCAATCAGCGAATCGAAATCGTACGGCAAATCGAGCATGTCGACTTCCACCTCGGTATCTTTGCCGTCGACCTTGCGCTTCAATTTGAATTTCTCGCCGGCCTTGAAAACTTTCGCGGACGAACCACCGGGGATGACGGCCTTCAATTTGCGTCCGTCACGCAAACCGCCGCCGAAAATCGGATCATTGATCAATTGGCCAATGGTCACCTTGCCGACTTCAATTTCAAAATATCCCGGCTTCTTTACGTGGCCACTGAGACTGACGATGCGCGTGCCCGTGTTGTTCGGCGTGCCGAGCTTCGCGAATTCCGCCGGCCCCATCGCCACGATGTGCTTCACGTTACAGAGCGTCTCCACGTTGTTCACGATCGTAGGACACATGTAGAGCCCGAGCACCGCCGGGAAAAACGGCGGCTTGATGCGTGGGTAAGCGCGCTTGCCTTCGAGTGATTCAATCAAACCCGTTTCTTCGCCGCAGATATACGCACCCGCGCCGCGATGCACATGAATCTCCAGGTCGTAACCGCTGCCGAGAATATTTTTGCCCAGGAAATTCTTTGCGCGCGCTTCTTTCAATGCGCGATTCAAAAGCTTGGCACCCTCGGGCATTTCGCCGCGGATATAGATGTAGGCGAGACGCACATCGTTGGCGAAGCACGAGATGATCATGCCCTCGATCAACTGGTGCGGGTCTTTGTGGATGATTTGCCGATCCTTGAACGTCCCCGGCTCGGATTCGTCCGCATTGCAAATCAGATAAATCGGCTTGCCGCTACGCCGGTCCACAAAACTCCATTTGAGTCCGCACGAAAAGCCCGCGCCGCCGCGGCCGCGCAAGCCCGATGTTTTTACATCATCACGAATCTGTTCCGCCGCAGACATTTTCTTGCCGTCCGGCAAATCCTTCGGCTGAATCGCCAGCGCCTTCTTTAGCGCTTCATAACCGCCATGACGCAAATAGCAATCGAGGTCCGGTGTATAACCCGGCTCGTCGGCGTGTTTGAGGATGAGGCGAAACTCGCTTGGCATGTTAGAAATATTGCCCGCCGGCCTTTTTCCAGGTGTTGTAACCTTCCAACTCCTGGGGGCTCACGGTTCCCTGCTGAATAAAAGTGGGTTTGTAGGTGGTTTGAAACGAATCGTCTTTCATCGGCGCGTCCGCGACCCCGAGCGTTTCCGTCGGCTTATGGTCAACGCCAGCAAGGTATAATTTGCTCTCGTCAACCTGGGTCGGCGGTGAGTCAAATTGATTGCTGTAAATCTTGACGTGCACGCCGCCACTTTCGACTTTCAAGATTTTCGCCACTGAATAAGTGCCGTTGTCGTTCTTAATGGAGTAAAATCCGCCCTCCTTCAAACTGCTGGTCTTTGAACATCCCACCAGCGCCGAAAGCAGCAGGGCCATCACAAACGCGATAACTGTCCGTTGGGTTTTCATTTTGATTTGGGTTTTTTGGTCGTTCTCGTTTAACCGCAGCTTGACTCCAAGCTCGAAAGATTTACGCTGGTGACTGCTCCGGCTTGCCCGATGGTGTAACGGTAGCACAGCAGACTCTGGATCTGTTTGTCATGGTTCAAATCCATGTCGGGCAGCCAACTCATTTGCACCCTCCGATGATTTCGTCTGCTTTCGCGTTGCTCACGCCTTCGTGAAACGCGTCATTGCACATCATTACCGGCGCTGTGCCGCAACTGGCGAGGCATTCGACGAATTCGACCGTAAACTTCCCATCCTTCGTCGTCTGCGGACCGTGCGCATGCGCGTCCAGCCCCAGCTTTTCGCAAAAATGTTTGTGCAACGCATGCGACCCGCCCAAGGCACACGGCAGCGTGCGGCAAACCTTGATGGAATATTTACCCATCGGCTGCTGCCGGAACATCGGGTAAAACGTCACGAGTTCGTAAATATTGATCGGCTGCAATTCCAGCTTTTTCGCGGTCCACTCGATCGCGTCCTGCGAAATCCATCCGAAATGTTCCTGGATGGCGTGCAGCAACATCAGCGACGCGCTCCGTTTCACCGGGTAATGCGTGATCAGTTCATCAATCTCCGCCTCGAGCGCAGCAGGAATGGCAAAACCCGCCTGCTTTTGCAGGGGATTCGGGATGGATTCGGTTACGGTTGAATTCATCGATCACATTCTCCCATCACGAAATCGAACGAGCCCAAAATCGCCGTGATATCGCTCACCATATGTCCAGGCAACAGATGCGACATGATGCTGAGGTTCACAAATGAGGGCGAACGGATCTTCATGCGATAAGGCGTGCCGCCGCCTTTGCTGTTGATGTAAAAGCCCAGTTCGCCCTTGGGATTTTCCGCGCTGAAATAAACCTCGCCCGGCGGCACATTCACGCCTTGCGTCACGTTGATGAAATGATGAATCAACTCTTCCATCTTCGTCAGCACGCGATCTTTCGGCGGCAAAACAACCTTCATGTCCGGCACATTCACCGGGCCGCCCGGTAACTTGTCCAGGCACTGCCGAACAATCTTCACGCTTTGCCGCATTTCCTCGATGCGAATCAAATAACGATCGTAGCAATCGCCAGTTGTCCCATAGGGCACATCAAATTCGAGTTGGTCGTAGACCAGATACGGATGCGCCTTGCGCAGGTCGAAATTGACATTGCTGCCGCGCAAGTTCGGGCCGGTCAAACCAAAATCAATCGCATCTTCACGCGACACCACACCGACTCCCTGCGTGCGGTCCGTGAAAATTTTGTTCCGTGTCAGGAAAGTTTCCGTTTCGTCGAAGTTGATCACTACTTCTTCGAGAAATTTGCGGCATTGTTCCACCCAACCCGGCGGCAAATCGCGCGAGAGTCCGCCAATGCGCGTGTAACTCGTTGTGAACCGCGCGCCCGTCAGCGATTCGAAAAGATTATAAAGCTTCTCGCGCTCCGTAAACGTGTGCAGGAAAATCGTGATCGCTCCGATATCCAGTGCGAACGCGCCCATGCCAAGCAGGTGCGATGAAATCCGTGCGAGCTCACAACAAATCACGCGGATGAATTGGCAACGCGGGGGCAACTGCTTGTCGATGCCCATCAGTTTCTCCACCGCAAGCGCGTACGCGACGTTATTCGCCAATGGAGCAAGGTAATCCAGCCGGTCCGTATACGGAATGAACTGTGTATACGTCATGTTCTCGGCGATTTTCTCATCGCCGCGATGGAGGTA
>DASZPR010000042.1:0-1518 GCA_035550235.1 Verrucomicrobiia bacterium
TGACCTGCGGAAAATTTGGCGGGCGACCCATTGATTTGTTTTATTCCTACCATGCCTGCGAAACCCTCACCCGCACTGCTCAAAAAGTTGAAGGCCGTTAAACTGTTCCTTTGCGACGTGGATGGCGTGCTGACGGACGGCGCGGTTTACATGGGCAATGGCGTGGAAACCAAGCGTTTCAACATCCGCGATGGCCTCGGGCTGAAATTTTTGCAACGGCACGGCATCCAGGTCGGTTGGGTCTCGCGTCGTCCTTCGAGCGCCACGCAACAGCGCGCCGACGACCTGAAAATCGATTTTGTCGTCCAACATAACGGCGGAAAGATTGAGGGAGTGGAGAGCATTTTGCGTCAAACCGGTAAGGACTGGCGGGATGTTTGTTACGTCGGCGATGATGTTGTCGACATCGCGGTGTTGAACCGGGTGGGGCTGGCGGTTGTCCCCGGCGATGGCACGGCCGACACCAAAGAATTTGCTGATTACATTACGAAGGCAGCCGGCGGCCACGGCGCCATTCGTGAAATTGTGGAAATGATTTTGAAAGCGCAGAATAAATGGAAGCGGGTCATTGCAGAATATGCAAATTGAACCCGGCATCGATCCATTGCTCGTGAGGGCAGGGCGCATGAATCCGTGCGTGCCGCTTCTGGGTTTAATCGCAGTGTTTTGCCTTGCGATGAGTCTTGCGCTGGCAGCCGACCAGCAGGTCGGCAATTCCGTGAAAGGCTTCAAGGCCCCGCTCGAATATTTTGATCCGCCGCACGAGTTGCAGGTGAAGTCTTATCTCGAAGGCTCGCAATCGGAATTTTTGTCGGGCGGCATGATTGGGCTGCGCAATGCCAAACTGCTGACCTACCACGAGGACGGCTCGGTCGAAATGATCGCCCGGGCGCCCGAATGCATTTATGACACGCGCCAGCGCACAGTCAGTTCAACCGGGCAATTGCAGGTGCAAACGCTGGACTCCGGCCTCTCGGTCTGGCATGAAGGAGTCGGATTCCGTTGGTTGCAGACCAATTCCGACCTGACGATTTCAAACCAGGTGACGACGATTATCACTGGCACGCCGACGAATTTATTTACACCATGAGAATCCTCTTAATTGTATGCGCTGCGATGGGAATCGGTTTCATCCTGGTAGCGCAAACGTCTCTGCAAACGGCGCCCACTCAATCGCCGGCGCTCGTGGGCACGGCCACCAACGGCCAGACCATCATTCATGCCCACCGAAGCGAAATCTACATGAAGTCCAACGTTTACGTGTGGAGCGAAGCCGTGCACGTGGACAATCCGCAAATGCGTCTCAGTTCTGAACTGTTGATCGTCGAAGCGCCGAAGCTGGACAAAAACAAGGGCAAATACAATCGCGCTACGGCTGAGACCAACGTGGTCATCGATTGGACCGATGACAAAGGAACAAATCACGCCACCGCCAAAAAAGCGGTTTATACTTACATTTTAACGAATGTAGCCGAGCCGCCCCAGGAACTTTGGCAAACCAACGCCTTCGTCGTCCTG
>DASZPR010000043.1:0-9001 GCA_035550235.1 Verrucomicrobiia bacterium
GGCTGTGTGATAGCGCAGAGCCGCGTTTTATTAGCCACTATTTTCAAACTTCGAACTACTGGGCGCAGATAACGAAAAGCGCGCGAGGTGTTGCGCAACCTGGTGTTAACGCTACGACCCTGAAAGCTCTCCAAGTTCCTGTGCCACCATTGTCCGAACAGCGGCGGATAGCTGAGGTGCTGGACCGTGCGGAGGCATTGCGGGCCAAGCGCCGCGCCGCCGTCGCTGAAATCGACTCGCTCACCCAATCCATATTTTTTGATTTGTTCGGCGACCCCATTTCCAATCCGCACAAATGGCCGCAAGAGAGTTTAGAGACATTCTTTTATTTTAAAACTGGGAAACTGGATTCCAACGCAGCGGTGCCGTCGGGACAATATCCGTTCTTCACTTGTTCGAGGGAAAATTTCCGAATCGACACTTTCGCGTTTGATTGCGAAGCCCTGCTGCTCGCGGGTAATAACGCGAGCGCCGACTACTCAGTCAAACATTATAAGGGAAAGTTTAACGCATACCAGCGCACTTACGTCATCACGCTCCGCGACGAGCGCAATTCATATAATTATTCCCGATTTGTGTTGGAACACCGCCTTTCCGAACTGAAACGGATGTCGAAAGGAACAGGCACGAAATACCTGACGATGGAATTACTGAACGGAATTCGTGTTCCCGTCCCTCCCATCTCATTGCAGAGTGAATTTGCCCGACGAATGACCGCGGTGGAAAAATTAAAAGGAGCGCACCACACCTCGCTGGCCGAACTGGACGCACTTTTCGCATCGCTTCAACACCGCGCGTTTCGAGGAGAATTATGACTTAAACTTAACCAGCAAACTATGAACGCCATTATCAATCAGATTCATTGGTATTACATCATTGCTGCTTTGGCGGCCATCTTCGTGGCGATGATTTGGGCTGTGCGTTGGAATGCCCGATTGGGCCGCAATTACGTTCTGCGGTTGATTGAAAACCGGGCGTCCGCTCCCGCTAAGGAATTGATCGTGTTGGTGCATGGTTTTACTGGTGGGGCGGAATCGATGGTGGGTGTTCGGGATGCGGTGCGGGAGATCAAACCGGCTGCGGACATTGTGCTTTTCGATTACGGCAAGCATCCATTTTCCAATGGCGACCTCTTTCGAATTGCGCAGGAGATCGATGATAAAATGGAGGAGTTTCAGGCGTCGCGGAATTATTCAGAAATCATGCTGCTGGGTTACAGCATTGGCGCGTTGCTCCTGCGCAAGGCTTATGTGTATGGGTGTGGCAACATCGCCGACGCGCCAACAGCCGGTGGCGATCAAGCGGTCTCCCGTCCGCCGCGGCAGTGGGTAAGGCAAGTGAAACGATTTGTTTTGTTGGCTGGCATGAATCGAGGTTGGGCGCGCGAGCGCCGGACGAGTTACTCTTCCTCTAGGTCCGCAGCGCTTATTCACGCGGCATGGTGGATGGCGAAATTAACGGGGACGGGCCTTTTGATTCGACAGGCTCTTTGCGGAGAGCCATTCGTCGCCAATCTGCGGCTTCAATGGTTGGAAGCCATGCGCGACGCCGATGCCAGAGGAACTCCGCGTCCACAAGTGCTGCAATTGTTGGGGGATCGGGATGACGTCGTGACAAAGGATGATAGCCGCGATCTCAGCGTGGCTCGGGATTTCATTTGGGTAACAGTCAACAATACGACCCATGACAACACCGTGAGATTGGGAAACGGAGGCACTGGACTCGAACGCAAACGCAAGATACAGCTCGCTTTTGGCGACGACGAAAGCATCGAGAAATTGAGGCGAACCAACCCAATCGTGACTCGCGACGAGGATCCGGATGTCAAAACGGTCGTCTTCGTTCTGCACGGGATTCGCGATATGGGCGAGTGGACTTCAAATTTTGAAGCGCCTTTGCAGAAGGCATATCATGACACCCGCCCGCTCGGGGACAAGTTGCACATTCACCGGGCCTCCTATGGTTTTCTGGCGATGGGGCCTTTCCTGATCTGGGCCGACCGGCAGAAGAATGTTCGTTGGTTCATGGACCAGGTGACAGAACTTGCGGCGCGTTTTCCAAATTTGAAAGAGATACATTTCATTGGACATAGCAATGGAACCTATGTTCTGGCCAGTGCTTTGCAAAAGTATCAAACCTTAAAGGTCGGCTATGCAGTCCTGGCGGGCAGTGTCATCCGCAAGGACTATCCATGGAGCAAGTTCACAGGCCGCATAAAACAGGTCCGCAACTACGTGGGGTCGAAAGACCTTGTCGTCGGCTTTTTCCCGAGGCTTTTCGAGCTTCCCTTTGCATCAGCCATTAACGCTGATATTGGGAGTGCTGGATTCAATGGGTTTGACGACAGCTTCGGCAATTCCATGGAGACCCGTTTTGTTCGGGGCACTCACGCCGCGGCCTTGGTGGAAGACAATATACCTTCCATCGTTGAGTTCATCATTCACGGGCGCAAAATCGACATCGAAACCGTTTTGACCCGGGATCGTCCCAGCGCTCTTCAATTGTTGTCCAATGCCTGCTGGATCGTCTGGTTAGGGTTGCTGGGCCTTATTGTCAGTGTCGCTGGATTCCTGGCATGGATAGCCATCGTGTTAAGTCACCATTTAACATGGCTCCCGACCCCTGTGGCTCTCGCGGTTTTCTTGGGCGGTTATTTCCTGTTTATTTGGTACCTTCTGCTCACGGTGTGAGCCAATATGGCCAGCAATTTTCAATTTATTGCCGCTGAATGGCCGGATTTGTTTGAATCCGCCAGCCGGGCCGAGAAGTTTATTGAGGACGATGCGCGGACTGCTTGTTTCTACGCGCGCCGCACATTGGAACTCGCAGTGCACTGGCTTTACAAGCACGACCCTGCGCTGAAACTCCCCTATCAGGACCATCTCAGCGCGCTTTTGCACGAGCCGAGTTTTCGGAAATGCGTCGGCGACGCCATCTTCGCTAAAACCCGGGTCATTAAGGAGCTTGGCAATCTGGCCGTTCACAGCCACAAGCCGATTCGACAATTCGACGCGCTGACGGCGGTTAGAGAACTATTTCACATTTGCTTCTGGCTGGCGCGGACTTATGCGCGAGAGGCGAAGCCAGCGGATAGCCTGACGTTTGAATCCGTTCGGCCCGTCACAATTCAAGCGGATTTTCTTCAAGTTCAAACTGAGAAGTCACGGGCGAGAGAAAATCAGCAAGAACAACTGCAACGGCTCGAAACGCAATTGCGCGAGAGAGATGAAAAGCTGTCGGCATTGCTCACGGACAAGACGGGTTTGGATGCGGAACTGGCACGGTTGCGCGCGGAAATCGCGGTCGTAAAGAAAGCGAACACCACGCAGCCGGACACGCACGATTATTCCGAGGCGGAGACACGGGATTATTTTATCGATTTGCTGCTCAAGGAAGCCGGTTGGGCGTTGGACCAGGCACGCGACCGGGAGTTTCCGGTTGAGGGAATGCCTAACAATGAGGGCAAAGGATTCGTTGATTATGTGTTGTGGGGCGACGATGGCAAACCGTTGGGACTGGTCGAGGCCAAGCGCACCAAACGCGACCCGCGCGTAGGCCAACGGCAGGCGGAACTTTATGCGGACTGCCTCGAAAAGCAATTCGGCCAGCGGCCCATCATATTTTATTCCAATGGTTACGATCACTGGATTTGGGACGATGCGAATTATCCGCCTCGTCCGGTGCAGGGTTTCTACAAGAAGGATGAATTGGAATTGCTGATCCAGCGGCGCACCACACAAAAGAAGCTCAAAGAGGCGAAAATCAATGAGGCGATTGTTGAACGTTTTTATCAGTTGCGGGCGATCCGCCGTATCAGCGAGGCATTTGAGACTGACCACGACCGCAAGACATTGTTGGTGATGGCGACCGGCGCGGGCAAGACGCGCACGGTGATTGCGCTGTGCGATTTGCTGATGCGGTGCAACTGGGCCAAACGCGTGCTGTTCGTCGCGGACCGGGTGGCCCTCGTGAATCAGGCAGTGAACGCATTCAAAAAGCATTTGCCAGAATCATCTCCAGTGAATCTGGTAACGGAAAAGGACATCGAGGGCAGGGTGTTCGTTTCGACTTATCCCACGATGATGGGGCTGATTGACGAAACGGACGGAGGGCGGCGGCGATTTGGTGTGGGCCATTTCGATTTGGTTATCATCGATGAAGCGCATCGATCGGTGTATCAGAAGTATCGCGCCATTTTCGATTACTTCGATTCGTTGCTCGTCGGCCTGACGGCCACGCCACGCGACGAAATCGACCGGGATACCTACAGCCTGTTCGATCTCGAAAGGAATGTGCCAACGGATTCTTATGATTTGAAGGATGCCGTGGCGGATAGATTCTTGGTGCCGTCCAAGGCGGTTTCCGTTCCGCTCAAATTCCAGCGCGGCGGAATCACCTACGCTGAACTCCCCGAAGAAGAAAAGGAACAATGGGACGCCTTGGAATGGAGTGATGACGGGCAAGTGCCGGCGCGCGTCGAGGCGGAGGCGGTGAACAAATGGCTTTTTAATAAGGACACGGTGGACAAGGTGTTGGAACATTTGATGACGCACGGGCAAAAGGTCGCCGGGGGCGACCGGCTCGGTAAGACCATCATTTTCGCTAAGAACCAGGACCACGCCGATTATATCGCCGAGCGGTTCAATGCAAATTATCCGCACTACAAAGGCACGTTCGGGCGCGTGATTACATTCCAGACGGAATATGCACAGAGCTTAATCGATAGTTTCTCGGCAAAAGATAAGGTGCCGCACATCGCCATTTCCGTGGACATGCTGGATACCGGCATCGACATCCCGGAGGTGGTGAACCTCGTGTTTTTCAAATTGGTGCGGTCGAAAACAAAATTCTGGCAAATGGTGGGGCGGGGGACGCGGCTTTGTCCCGACCTGTTCGCCCCCGGCAAGCACAAGGAGTTCTTCTATATTTTCGATTACTGCCAGAACTTGGAATTTTTCAGCCAGAATCCCGAGACCGTCGACGGCGCTTTGAATGAATCGTTGGGAAAGCGGTTGTTCAAGGCGCGTTTGGAATTGATAAGCGAGCTGGACCGGAAATTGTCCGGCGTGGCACATGAAGGGCCAGAAAGCGAAACGGAATTGCGCCGGGACATCACCGAATTATTGCGCACCGAAGTTGCCGCCATGAATTTTGAAAACTTCGTGGTGCGTCCCAAACGTCGACTAGTGGAGAAATACGCGAAAGCGGAAGCGTGGCATGAGTTGAACATGGAAGCATTGGGGGAATTGGCGCACGACGTGGCGGGGTTGCCAACGGAATTGGAAGCCGAGGATGAGGAAGCGAAGCGGTTCGATTTGCTGATGTTGAATCTGCAACTCGCGTTATTGCGCCACGAGCCGGGATTCGAGCGGCTGCGCGATCAAGTGAAAGCTATTGCCGGATTGCTGGAAGAAAAGGCCAGCATCCCCATGGTTCAGGCGCAAATGCCCTTGATTCAGGACGTGCAAACGGATGAATGGTGGCAGGACGCCACCACTCCGATGCTGGAAATCGTGCGCAAACGGCTACGCTCGTTGGTGAAGTTGATCGAGAAGCAAAAGCGTAAACCAATCTATACGGATTTCACCGATGAAATTGGCGGCGAGGCATCGATAGAGCTGCCGGGCTTCGTGGCTTCGGACAATTTTGAACGGTTCCGCGCGAAAGCGCTCGTGTTCCTGCGCGAACATGAAAGCGATTTGGTGATTCATAAATTGCGAATGAACGAGCCGCTGACGGTCACGGATTTGAAAGAACTGGAGCGAATGTTTTTGGCGGGTGGATTGGCGAATACCGAACATTTGGAGAAGGCCAAAACCGAAACGGGCGGGTTGGGGCTTTTTGTGCGGTCGCTGGTCGGCATGGACCGGGAAGCCGCTAAACGGTCACTGGCCGGTTTTGTGAATGGCAAAACTTTGACGGCGAACCAAATTGAATTCGTCAATCTGGTTGTTGACCATCTTACGGAGCACGGCGCGATGCGGCCCGAGTTTTTATATGAATCGCCTTTTACCGATATTAATCCAAAAGGCCCGGAGGGCGTTTTTAATTCTGGTGAAATTGACGAGTTGATCATCGCGTTGGAAACGGTACGCCAGCGGGCGAACGTCGCATAGCATCCAAAGAACCCTTGTTGGTCTTTTCGCCGCGACTAGATTGCTAGAGGAATTTGAAATGGCAAAAGGAAATCACGAGGCATATTCTTCGTCTGCCGGAAAAGGTACTCCTTATTGGTACGAATGGAGCGTAGGCCTGTTGCGGGTAGTGGAGATGCTTTATCCAGAGTCGGAGATTTCTTCCGTTTCTTTTCAAGAGGCTGGAATAAAAGGATGGGATGACGTCGTTGTGAGGTACACGAATGGGCGTACTGAGTACATTCAGGTAAAGCACTCGCGAGAAGGAACTAATATTACATTCGGTTCATTTGTTAGTGCGGACACGGATGGAGTGTGCCTTCTGGAAAGTCTTTTCGGAGCCTGGCGTGGAATGAAACTTTCCTCCGCAACTGCCGCTTGCGTCGTTTTCACAAATCGTGAAGCCGGAGAACGGGTCTACGAGGGGCGGCCTCCGCTATTGGATTTTATGGCGTGGGTGAAGCGGGAGCTGAAGACCAAGAAGAATTTAACGGAACTCGTACCGCCGAACGAATGGAAGAATGGTTGGGACGAATGGAGGGCGAAACTTTGCGCAGGAACGAACGAAGAACAAAGTGATTTCATTCGCGCGTTATCGCTCAACACCAGTCAACCAGACCTTCTGGAATTACAGACTGATATTCAGCGACGATTGGCAGGCGCGTTCGGCACGTCTGTTGAAAAGGCCCTACCGTTATTACAGGCATTCAATGACGCTCTCAAGGACTGGACGGTAAGAAATTTTCCCGTAACTGCCGAAGATGCATTCAAAGCATTGGTTTTACCGGGAGATTTGGAAGTCATCGAACCGGCCCCGCCGCCGCCCGCCCCTTTTTTTCCCACGAGAGAAAAGGAAGCACGAGAAATTGAAAATGCCCTCGTCCGCGAAGATGCTCCGCCGGTGTTTTTCCTCAGTGCGGCCCCGGGCGCAGGTAAAACGAGTGTGTTGAGTCGGATTGAATTGCGGCGTACGGAGAGGCGACTGGGCGGAATTGTTGGACTTCGTTACTTCGCATACCGCCCCATTACACCTGAATCCCCATTGATTCCTGCGGATGCCGATTTTCGCGTGAGGCCCGAATCATTGTGGTTCAGCTTACTTTCTCAGTTTCGACGAGAGCTTGACGGTCGATTGAACCATTACAGAGTTCCCATTCGGAATAATCTGCTCTCGTGGCAAGAGGCACGCGCTCACGTTTTGCGGCTGGCAGACCGAATCGGAACTGAAATCGGACGGCGCTTCGTGATGGTGATTGATGGAATTGACCATGCCGCGAGAGCCGGACGAGCACGATATGATGCTGAAACGGCTCGCGATTTCTTTGCGTCGCTGCCGGGACCAGAGGAGCTAAGTGCGAAGTGCATCCGATTGATGGTTGCAGGACAACCGGCGGAATTTTATCCAGAATACCCAACTTGGCTTCGGGCATCTAATCCAGGAGTCCAACGGATGGAACTCGGCCCGCTACAAACAGACGACATTGCTGCATTGTTCGGAAATGCATCGCCGAAAATTCCATATGCGGAATGGGATACGGCCTTGGACGAAATTGCTGACACGGCGAAGGGGAACACTCTTGCAATCGTGTTTGCCGTCGAAGAAGCAAAACAGTGTGGAAGCGTCATTGAATTTAAGGCACGCCTTCAACAACGCGGTTTGCGTGAAGGATTACAAACGTATTATGAATCGATCTGGAAGTACGCCTTTGCGAACGTTCGCGGGATCAGTGATATAGTTGGAACCGAAACGGCGCTGGCAGGATCTCTGAGTTTGTTAAAAGAACGTGTGAGTGGAAAATTGCTGGCCACATGTTTTTCAGGCTTGGGGCTCAGCGCCTCTCAGTGGCTTATTGTGTTAGCAAATCTCGGGCCCGTGATCGTGAGTGAGGGAACAGGTTTTCGCGTTCTCCACAACGACATTAGAATCTTCTTGGCAAATTATTTGGGAACGCGGCCTGATGCTGAAAAGCGATGGGTATATTCAGCTTTGGCCGATTATTATTTACTGCCCGCCTCCGACCGACGCGCCTCGCACGCTTCTCTTCTTTCGCTTCTGCAAAACAGCGAGAGGTTGGCGGAGTGGCCGCGAGTTTTCACAGTCGATTGGGTATTTGAAGCTGCGGCATACGCAGTGCCGTTCGATCAGATACTTTCAGAGTGCGAAGTGGCGATGCGTGCGAGCGTAGATTTACGGGATTGGAATGTATTACATGAACTGACATGTGCGTCCGAGACAATTGTCCGGTGGCAAGAACGCACCGAGGCGAACGAACCTGAATCAGAAGATTCAAATGACAAAATGGCACCATTCTTTCCACCTTCTGAACTGACAGTTTTGCCTTTCAATGTGTGGACAATCTCCGAGATTCACCAGGTTACTCGGGACGTTGAAAAGATTGTAAGTGCACGGGAATTGTCCCGAGGTGCGGCGATATTGGCGCGATGGTTTGATGGCCTGACTGTCAGCACACTCGGTGATCGTTTTTTCGAAGAGAAGGACGAGGAGTTCCGAGGACATGATTCACCAGCTAAAATTGCAGCGGACGCATTCAAAACATTAGGAGCTGTATGTCGTGAAGCTGGCTATTATTTAGAACGTGGGGAGAATTTGAATCAGCGTCACAACAAGGCGCATTTCTTTTTTGAACAGGGATGGATCGGGCGAAGCTGTTCGTTAGGACCATTTGTATCGCTGAAATCGTGCTTCCGGGGCCGTATTCCGATGTATTTCAATGGATGTTCTTTAGCCATTTGCGAATTAGCGGCGGCAGGTGAATGGAAACTTGTCGGCAGGTTGCTAACGCTGGGACACGCTAACCGTCAGAAATTTTCGAAGGATTTTCGACTTTTGGCACCTTGGTTTTGCC
>DASZPR010000044.1:0-3600 GCA_035550235.1 Verrucomicrobiia bacterium
GAAGATGCCTTGCGGCGTCTGCATGTATTTGCCGGAAACCGCGCGGCTCACCGTCGTTTCATGCACGCCGACAACTTCCGCGACCTGCACCATCGTCAGCGGTTTCAGAAACGCCACGCCTTTGTCCATGAACTCGTGCTGACGTTTAACAATTTCCTTCGCGATGTTCAGGATGGTGGCCTGCCGCTGGTGCAAGCTCTTGATGAGAAATTTTCCGGCGCGAATTTTTTCGCGAATGTAATTGCGCACCTCAGCCGAATTTTCGCCCTGCGCCATCAGGTCCTTGTAGGTATTGCTGATACGCAAATGCGGAATGTGCTCGTTATTGTTCGTGACGAGAAAATCATCGCCCACGCGTTGCACGAACACTTCGGGAAGGACGTATTGATCGTTGTCGGGCAGAAAAGCGCGGCCGGGACGCGGCTCAAGACGCGCGATGCGCTCCAACGCTTCCTGCACTTCATCCAGTTCGCACGCCGTGCCGCGGGAAATTTCCGGGATGCGCCGTTTGCCGAGCGCTTCCATGTAATCCCGCACGATGCGGTATTCGAGCGTGTTCTCCTGCTTGCTGCGCTCCAACTGCAGCATGAGGCATTCGCGCAAATCACGCGCGCCCACGCCTGGCGGATCAAAAGTTTGAATCGCCGTCAACGCCGCCTGGATCTTGTCCACCGGCACATTCGCCGTGGCTGAAAGCTCTTCCAAGGTCGCCTTGAGATAACCGTAATCGTCGATGTTGCCGATCAACAATTCCGCAACGGGCCATTGGTCTTGGGGCAAATTCGATTCGCGAACCTGTTCGAGCAGCATTTCCTGCAGGGACGTCGGCGCCACGATCGAATCGAACATGAACTGACGGCGTTCCTCATCCTCGGCGGAAGCGCGGATGGGAGAGCTGGTCTGGGAAAAATGATCGCGCCATTCCTGATCGAGCTGGACGAGTTTTTCGAATTCCTGCTGGAAATCGTCCGCTGCGGGAGTTTCGTTAATTTCCGCCTTGTCGGTGGCAGGGTCGAAATTGACGTCGGCTGGTGGCTCGGCAAGATCTACCACTTCCGCCGGAGCCTCCCCGTCGGAGGTCAGGCGCTCCTGCATGTCGGTTTCAGTGACAGCAGCTTCCTCAAGGACCGGGTTCTGCTGCAGTTCCTGCTCGACGAGGGCCTTAAGTTCGAGCGTGGGAGCCTGAAGCAGCGCAAGGGATTGCTGGAGTTGGGGCGCCAAGACCAGCGACTGCGTCAGCCGTTGCGATAATTGTAAGCCAGGTGCCATTCGTGGTTCCCATCATAACTAGCACTGAACACAGCACAAGCAAAAGTTGGCACGGCTCTGGCTTCCGATGTGCAACACCCAACCAATCAAATGGTTACAACTTTACTCGAAAACCGCCTTAGTTCACCACCCCGGCAGGAATTCCCCGGTCAATCAGTCCTTTGGACATGGCATAGCGAGTTAAGCCGGCAACATCGTGAATATTCAGTTTGTTCATCACCTGCTGGCGATGCTTCTCAACAGTCTTGATGCTGATGCAAAGTTCCGCCGCAATCTGTTTATTAGAAAAGCCTTCGGCGATCAGTTGCAAAACTTCCGCTTCGCGGGACGTCAATTCGATGCTCTTCTTCACCGGCTGGCCGTTGGCAAAGGCTTCTCGGCATTGATCACGCAAGCGCTTGGCGATGGTGGGGCTGAAAAAGGCATTGCCCTTCTTCACTTCGCGAATGGCTTTGACCAGGTCGTTCGAGGCGGTTTGCTTGATGAGATAGCCCGAAACGCCGGCTTCCGTCAATTGTTGGACGCAATCATCGTCACTGTAAGAGGTAAGGACGAGAATGCGGGTGGAAGGCAGACCTTTCAAAATCTGGCGGGTGGCTTCGAGCCCGTTCATCAGCGGCATGGAGACATCCATCACCACAACATCGGGCGGTGTTTTGCGGGCCAATTGCACCGCGAGGCGGCCATTTTCGGCTTCGCCGATGACTTCGATGTCTTCTTCTGATTTTAACAGGGCGCGGAGGCCTTGGCGAACCACGGTGTGATCGTCAACGAGTAGTACTGTAGTTTTATTCATGGGTTTAGTTTTTCTCAGAATAGCAATGAGGGAAAAAGCT
This sequence comes from Verrucomicrobiia bacterium, assembly GCA_035550235.1. Classification (GTDB taxonomy): domain Bacteria; phylum Verrucomicrobiota; class Verrucomicrobiia; order Limisphaerales; family DASXHY01; genus DASXHY01. The sequence continues at coordinate 2,106 of DASZPR010000044.1, forward strand.
AGAATGGGGTGTTAATCCCATAAAATTAAGCTTCAAATTCCAAGCGCCAAGCTCCAGAGAAGCCCCAAGAACTAAACTTCAAAGGATTCAGTATGCAAATTGGTGTTTGATGTTTGGAATTTCTCTGGAGCCTGGTGCTTGGATTTGGAATTTTACAACGGCGGTTACATCAGAAATTTTGCGCGAAAACCATTGCCGGTTTTTTCACACCTGACTAAGGTGGGACGTGGCTGTTCGCCTCACTATTCTTGGCAGCGGTTCCTCCGGCAATTGCGCTTACGTGGAAACCGACGAAGCCCGCATCCTCGTGGACGCGGGGTTTAGCGCGCGCCAAATCCGCCAGCGCCTCGCCACCATCGGACGCACGCCGGAAAATCTCACGGGCATCCTTATCACACACGAGCATTCGGATCACATTTGCGGACTGCTGGCGCTCGCGGAAAAATTAAGGCTGCCGGTCTATTGCAATCGCGAGACGCAGGAAGCCACGCTGTGGGCCTTCCAGTCCAAATGGGCCAGCAAGAAAAGCCCTTCACTCCCGGGACTCGGCGGTTCCGATAATACGACCCGCCTCGATTGGCGCTTGTTCCGCACCGGCGACAGCTTTGAATTGAATGACGTCGTTGTAGAAACCTTTTCCATTCCGCACGACGCTCAGGACCCAGTGGGATTTTTATTGCGCGCCAACGGCATCAGCATCGGTTTCGCAACGGACCTCGGTCACGTGACGAAATTGGTCGTCGACCGTATTCGCACTGCGAACGCGCTCGTGCTCGAGGCGAATCACGACGTCAAGTTGCTGCAGGAATGTCCGCATCGTCCGTGGAGTCTCAAACAACGCATCCTGGGCCGGCACGGGCATCTTTCCAATGAGGCCGCGGCGGATTGCGTGGCGGAAATCATGTCCGCGGAATTGCGGAATTTGTATCTGGGACATTTGAGCCGCGAATGCAATCGCCCGGAAATCGCACACCGCGTTGTCAATGAACGCCTGCAAAAAATCGGCGCCACGCACGTCGCGCTCGCGATCACCGCGCAGGATGTCCCCTGCCCTACGTTGAGCTTGTAATCTTGCTCCCAAAGCAGCTCTGACGTATTCTATTCTCATGCTCGACTGGAACAATTGCGCCGTCGTAGAACGAAATCCGGAAAAAGTAAGCGGAGCTTGGATTTTCAAAGATACCCGTGTGCCCGTGCGCGCCTTATTCGAAAATCTTGAAGCCGGCGCGACCGTTAATGATTTTCTCGAATGGTTCCCGGGAGTCGAGCGCAGACAAGTCGAAGCGGTATTGGAATTTGCTGAAGCGAGTTTGGCCACGAGTTAACTCCCGTGCGTGAAAATTCTATTCGATCAAGGAACTCCTCTTCCGTTAAAGCGAAACCTCTCAAAACATACCGTTGTCACTGCCTTTGAAAAGGGCTGGTCTCGATTGACGAACGGTGATCTTTTGGCGAAAACCGAACACGAGTTCGACTTGCTCGTTACAACAGACCA
>DASZPR010000045.1:0-5322 GCA_035550235.1 Verrucomicrobiia bacterium
TATCGGCAATCACGCCTACAATCAATTTCAAATCGGCTCCGTTGGTTTTCTGGCCGATTGCATCTGGCTCTACTTGCAGGAAGGCGGCGAGTGGCGGGATCATTATTGGAAAATCATCGAAAGGCTGGCGAACTACACAATGCGGCATTGGACGGAGCCGGATAACGGCATTTGGGAATTGCCCGAGCGCCAGCATTTTGTCGCCAGCCGGATATTAAGCTGGGTGGCCTTGGACCGGGCTGTGCGCATCGCCGAAAAAGTGAAACCGAATTTCGATGTCAGCCCCTGGCGCGCGGAGCTTCCCAAAATTCACCAGGAAGTCATGGAGCGCGGATGGAGCGAGCGGCTCGGCGCGTTCCGGCAACGTTACGAAGCCGAAAATCTCGACGCGGCGCTGCTGTTGATTTCCGTGTTTGAATTTCTTCCACCGGATCATCCGCGCGTGCTTGCGACCATTGAGAGAATCCAGGAATTTTTAACCATCGACGGCTACACCTACCGCTTCAATCCCGAGGAGATGTCCGTCCTGGGAAATTTCCCCCTCGGCCAACTGGAAGCCGCGTTCCTGCCGTGCACGTTCTGGCTCGCCACCGCCTGCGCGAAAGCGGGGCAACCGGAAAAGGCCGAGGCCATTCTCCAACGCGTTGAGCGGCGCGCCGGTCCCCTGGGTTTATTTGCCGAAGCAGTGGATCCGCGCACGAACAGCTACATGGGCAATACCCCCCTGCTCTTTTCCCATGTGGAATATGTCCGCGCCCGAATGGAGCTTGAACGCGTGCAGAAAGAGCGCGCGAAATAGAGCAAGCCTCGTCCGCGCGAAAACAAACGGTCAGTTTATCGTCGCAGCCCATTCATTGACACTGGCCATTTGGCCAGACACCCGCTCCTTTGCTTCGGAATTTTGCTGACCGCCACGTGCCGGTTTAAGACAATCCCCCCCATCAGCAGCTCTGACTCAAAAGACGAGAAATTAAGTTATGCCCAAATTGACCATCCATGATTTATTCGCGGCCAAGAAAAGCGGCCGGACCTTCACGGAAATTCGGACCAGCAACCTGAATGAAGCGTTGGCCTGCGCCGAAGCCGGCGTGGAAATGATCATGTGCATGGAAGAAGATCTCCCGGTGATTCGCCCGGCGGTTCCCGACGTGTTCATCATCGCGGCCCACAACGTCAACGATCCCCGGGCCGCCAGCCCCGAGCAGGCGGTTTCCGCCGGGTTCAGGCTGATGAATGCCGGCGCGGACGCCGTCTATTCGGCTTTGAGCATGAAATGTGTCGAGGCAATGGCGCGGGAATATATCCCTGTCATCGGGCACATCGGTTTCGTCCCCTATCGGTCCACGTGGGTTGGCGGCGTGCGTGCCATCGGTAAAACCGCCGCCGAAGCGCGGCAGGTTTATGACGCCGCCAAGGCCTATCAGGACGCCGGCGCCATCGGCGTGGAAATTGAAATCGTTCCGGCCAAGGTCGCGGAGGAAATCAATCGGCGACTGGAAAAATTGATTCTGATTTCCATGGGCAGCGGCGTCGGCACCATTCAATATCTGTTTGCCACCGATGTGCTGGGCACGAACCCCGGCCACATTCCGCGCCACGCAAAGGTTTACGGCAATATCGGCAAAGAGGAGGCGCGCGTTCAAAGCCTGCGCGTCGAAGCCTTCAAAGCCTTGCACGACGAGGTCAAAAATCGCGTCTATCCCGAGGAAAAACACACGCTGAAAATCAAGGACCAGGAGTTTGCCGCCTTTCTGAAGGATCTCGACTGACGAACCCTCCATTCGGGCTTCGTCGCCTGCTCTGGACCGACAGTTGTTTTAGAGAGCGTGATGAGATCAGGAGGATTTCCGCCGAAACAATTTTACACAATCCGGATATGTGCTAGAGTCAGCGCTGGCATTCGCTCCGAGTTGTGTTTCCGAACCCGAAAACCTTTGGAGTTGCATTGTGCGTTTTGACAACGACGTACCTTGTTGAAGCGCAATCACCACCGCTTTCGATTTCTTTCGCATCGCCCGATGTCCTCCAGTTGTCCTGGCCCGGCAATTTCACGAATTGGCGATTGGTGTCTACGACCAACCTGAATTCATCCGCCTGGTTGCCACTGCCAGTGGCCCCATTTCCCTCGAACAATGCACTCATCGCTTTTTTGCCGATCACCAGTTCGAGAAATTACTACCAGCTTCAACAAACCGGCGCCGGAAGTTGCACGTTCCGCGCAACGCCATCTACAATCGACCCCGGCGCGTCCAGCACACTCACTTGGTGCCCCACCGCCGGTTATACCTATCGCATTTCTCCCGCGCCGGGAGGTGGGTCGCAAGTTGTGACGGGTAACAGCCTCGATGTATCGCCCACCAGCACCACCGTTTACACACTCACCGCCAGCAACGCTTTGGGAGTCGCGCGGCAGGACATCACTACAATTTTTTGCAACCCCTGCGGCTGGCTGCAGGTGAGCAATGTGGATGTTGTCCTATCCGTTCTCTATTTCTTTTCGCTATCAACGCCTTCCTACAATTTCGACATCGGGCATAGTACTTGGACCACATTTCATTTACATCGCCAGGCAGGCACGGACACCGACGCCTATTTTTTTGGCACCGCAACCGGTGACGAACTACCCGGTTTCGGCATGGCAATGGATTCCGGCAAGATAAAGGACCGGGAGGATGACAAGACAGGACCACAAGTTTTCACCACCACCGAAGTTGGTGGGAATGGTCCTGTACGGCACGATGTGTCCACCTTTACTTTGCACGTCACTTGTTCCACCTATGACTTCTCCTACAATCTTTTGATCAACACCACGGAAACCAGCCAATTCGGCACCTTCAATTCCATCGACGGCATCGGAACGGGCGCCATAACAGCCCGGCCTTTTGGGTTCGAGACCACGGATAATACTTTCGTCGCCGGTGGCAATATTACGGCCGCCTATCCACCACCGGGCAGCGGCGACTATTTCGTGCCCTCCAGCGACATCGGAAAGCAAATGTTTACCTCCGGCGCCGTCACCGCCCCCAATGCCAGTCAGGCCATCGTCGTCTGGACGCTTGTTCCCGTGCCCTAAAGCGGTTTAAAAATTACTCCAACTCTTCACGGCGTCGACATAATCACCCGGTAAAATCCCTGCGGCGCGCTCCCAATCGGTATGGAAATGTTCATGACCGTGTTGGTCGCAACGATGGGATTGCCCACGTTGCTCCAACCCGAACCATCGAGATTAGCCGCCGATTGGATGGAGTAAGGAACATTCAAAATGGCGTTCCAACTGAAAGTAATATTACCACCCGAGACCAAGGTGGAACTCAGCACCGGCGCGGGCACGGTCTGCACCGTAACGTCATCGAGCCCAAACGCTCCCGGCGTGTTGTTGAAATCGAATTCCAACGTTCCATTCGCGCCCGCGGAGGGAACGATATATTGCACGTTCGTCCAGCCAAATGCCGGCAGATTGGTGCCCGTGAAAAGCGTCGACCCATTCCATTTCGCGGCAAATCCATTTGGAGTGGTCTGGCCTTGATCATCGAAAAGGCTCGTGAGCCAAAACGAAACCAGCAACGACTGGCCGGCAGGCGTCGGAACGGTCTGGGACAACACGGCGTTAGTAGGCCATTGGCCAAGGTAACCGCCGTAAAGCCCGGAATGCACGAACATCTGGTCCGGCCCAGCCGGCGACGCCTGTTGCCCCGCGACATCCGTATCGTCGCCCGCCAACACAACGCTGAGAGTCGGGTCGCCCACTAAAGTCCAATCACTGAAAATACCGGTTTCAAAACCCCCATTGCCCACATACAAATCGAACTGCCCATTTTGCGCGGTCCCCGCAGTGAGATTTTTGAAGACTACGTTATCGCTCGCGTGCTCAATCATAAAACTATTCGCCTTCGCATTGAGGCTGATGTCCACTGTGGTGCTATCGCCGGGATTCAACGTGCCGCCAGTCGATGAAACATTCAGCCAGCTCGAGGTGTTCACCAGACTCCAGGTCAAGGGCGCGGCTCCCACATTTTCCAAGGTATAAGTCTGCCCAGTGACACTAAACGGTCCTCCACTGCGGCCTTGCGAAGTGAAACCGACCGGAGACATGATGCCCAGGGTTTCCACCGGCGGCGCAAGCAGCGCCTGGAACAGGTTTGAACTAATTGTGCCCCAACCCGTGCAGAGATCATAACCGGTGGCCGCCTGATACTTGGTTGGGCTGGAACTATTCGTGTTGCTGCCGACCGTAATGTCGTGGAAGGAGGACAAATAATTGGTGCTTTTTCCGATCGCGTAGAGAGCCGGATTGACGAAGCCGATCGGCGGCTGGCCATTCTCGGCGGCCTGCTGATTGACCAGCGCCATAAATCCCGCCCACAACGGCGTCGCCAGGCTGGTGCCTCCCTCCGGGAACGGAAATGAGAACCCAAGGTCCGAATCGTTGCCCCAGAACACGGTTATACTATCCGCCACCAGCGCCACATCCGGCACGTTGCGCATGGTGGTGGAGCCCTGGTTGGCCGTCATGCTGATGCCCTGCTGCCAGGAGGGAATTGCATAGGCGGTGCTGATACCGCCACCCGAAGCTTGCAGGGGAGTAACATCGCCGAGTCCATCATTACTCGGCGGCGAGAGCCATACCACTTCAGATTTCCAATCGCCCGTGGTGGTCGAGGTCGTCAACGAAGTTCCGCCCACCACCGTGACATAGGGATCATCCGCCGGTTCATCAATCGCTGACGCAAACGCTCCAAAATCGCCGCTCGCCTGGAAAAAACTCTGACCTTGAGCGGCGAATTGCTGGAATATCTGGATCGTCGAAAGATTGATATCCATCCCGTAGGAACAACTCAACTGATTGGCCAGGTCATCCGTGGCCATGCGATTCAGCACATCATTAATGACCGCCGTCGTGGCGGCGTCTTGAGTGGAGCTGCTTCCAAGGGGCGGTTGGTCCTGCGGCGTGGGACCTATATAGACCAGCACGCTTTTCAACCCCGGCGCCATGGAAATAGCCATTTCAATGTCTCCCGTGGTCTCCATGCCATAACTCAGGTAACCAGTGGGCGTAAAATCATCATTGAAATAAGTATAACCCGTATCATCGTCCGTGCCGCCATCCACCAGAACGGGCTGCACTGGCACGTAAGAGATGCCGGCATCGTCTTCGTAATCCATGACGTCTTGCTGAGAAAAACCGAACAGTTCAAAAAGCCCGACCGATTGTCCCGAGCCGTCCTGCAAAAGGTCGGGGACGTATGCGGACCGGAAATCATAGCCTTCAAACGGGCCGGCATTGCCACCGCCACCCCCCCCACCCCCACCGCCCCCGGGCCC
>DASZPR010000046.1:0-2602 GCA_035550235.1 Verrucomicrobiia bacterium
TGCCCCAGGCTGCGGCGCGCGCGCGCGATGACGTCCGCAATGACCTTCTCATACGCATGCCCGAGATGCGGTTGGCCATTGACGTAATCAATCGCGGTCGTGATAAAAAACCGTTTGCTCATTGCGAAGAGTTTGGCCGACGAACGCCCAAATGGCAACAGGAGTCCCCGCTGCCCACAGAGCAGACGCATCTAAATTTCAAAGAATTCGAGAACACATTCGATTCAAAATACTGAAGGTCGTGAATAGGGACGCAAGGCCAGGGATTTGGCCCCGACAAAGTAGTCCAAAGACAGAAAGACTGTCCGGTTTAAGACTCAGATAAAAATTGAAACTCCCCATTTGAACGACCAACAAATGGGGAGTTTCAATTGTATTGTGACGGCAATTTGAGGTCGAGTTCAAAATCTCCATCGCGCCAACAGAATACTGATTGCAACAATTTTAAATGCGTGAGCCCTGCCGCTGCCGATTCGAAAGTAACCAAAAATTGCTAAGTGTTGGGCAAAATACGGTTAGCGGCCCAAGCGACGAGAAGTCAAAGTAACGCGGTGAGCGAAGAAAAGGACACATTATTTGTGAAGCGGGCGAAGAGCCTGAAAGAACGGCCATTCATTGTGCAATGCCCGGAGTTTCGTTGCATGGCGTATCGCGATTCGAGCGGAAAATGGGTGGATTACTTCAACGGCGATGAAATCAAGGGCGAAGTAAAGATCGTTTCGGAGGCTTAGGCCCGTAGGGTGCCGGCGGCGTGTTAGAGCGGTTTAAAAAATACTGTAGCCATTTCGGAGCGAGGATTTTTGATTTTTGGCGAGACTTTGGCGAAGGAGCAGGTTTAAAAAACCTGTAACTGAGCCGAAACGAAGCCAAAAACCAAAAAGACCGCTTCTTTAACTTCGTTTCCCGAATGGCTACAGTATTTTTTTGAACCGCTCTAGTGGGACTCTCATGGAAAAGCGGGTGAATCGTCACTCGTCAAAACTTCCTAAAAACGTTAGATTGGCCCCGTGGCTTCTTTCAGAAACACGCAGCTATGGGACAAACTGCTCTCGTTCTTTCGCCGCCACTGGCAGCGGCTGCTGCGCATTCGTCAAAAGATTTGGTTCAGTGAGGAAGCGTTTCATCTGGTTCTCGCCGCCGGTGTTGGCGTCATTGGCGGGTTGGTCAACGTTCTCTTTTACTACGCCACTGAATCGGTAAAATTCCTTTTCCTCCATCGCCCCGGCGACATCGTGGAAGTGGCCAAGATGATGGACGGCTGGCAGCGAATCGTGACCCCGGCCGCGGGCGGACTCTGCGCGGGATTGATTCTTTACTCGGGACTGCGCGTGGTCGGACGCCAGGGAACCAGCAACCTGCTGGAAGTCGTGCTCGCCGGAGACGGCCGCTTGCCGTTCCGGACGGCGTTCATCAAATTTCTCTCGTCCCTCGTCACGATTGGCAGCGGCGGCTCGATCGGGCGCGAGGGTGGCATTGTGCAACTGTCCGCCACGCTCGCTTCCAAATGGGGGCAACTCGCCAAATGGCCGCCGTATCGCTTGCGCATGCTCGTCGGCTGCGGAGCCGCGTCGGGAATCGCCGCCGCCTACAACGCGCCCATCTCCGGAGCGGTTTTCGCCTCCCTCATTGTGCTCGGCAACTTCTCGATGAACCTGTTCGCGCCGATAGTCTGCGCCTCGGTAGTGGCGGCCACGGTGTCGCGGACGTTCTTTGGAATCAACCCCTGGTACACGGTGCCGCCGTTCGAATTTACCAGCATCGGCCAATTGCCGTGGTTCGTGTTGCTGGGTATCGCCGCCGGAATTCTCGGCGCGGTTTTTCTTAAAATGCTGCACGCCAGTGAGGATCTTTTTGCGAAAATGCGCGTCCCCGTTTATGTCCGGCTGATGTTCGGCGGGCTCATCGTTGGCCTCATCGCACTGAAGTTTCCTGAAGTTTGGGGAAACGGTTACGAAGCCACCAAATCACTGTTGCAAGACCCTTCGGAACTGGCGCGGGACCCCACCGGTTTCCTGCACGACCTCACGCCGAGTCAGCACATGTTGCTATTGTTTTTGGCCGGTCTGCTGCTTGCGAAACTCCTGGCGACCCTCGCCACCGTCGGCTCCGGGGCGGTGGGTGGAGTTTTCACTCCCACATTGTTTTTGGGCGCGAGCCTCGGCGCGTGGTTCGGGTCCTCGCTGCACGCGTTGAACGCCGGCAGGGATCTTCCCGTGGCTGCATTCACGGTGGTTGGCATGGGCAGCATGCTGGCCGCGACCACCCGGTCGCCGCTGCTGGCCATCATCATGATTTTTGAAATCTCGCTGGATTATTCCATCATGCTGCCATTGATGCTGGCGTGTGTGGTGTCGATTTTGGTGGCCAGCCGTTTCGTCGCCGAATCGGTTTATACCGAACCGCTGCGCCGCAAAGGACTTTCCGTGACTCAGGAGTCCACTACGCTCGGCTCAACCATGGAACGTACGGTCGGAGACATTACCCGGGCGCCAGTCCAGCCGGTGCGCGAAAATGCCACCTTGAGCGAAATCGCCGAACGATTCCTCACCAGCTCGAACAACTTCCTGCCGATCGTCGACGCCAAACAACAACTGATCGGCCG
>DASZPR010000047.1:0-6516 GCA_035550235.1 Verrucomicrobiia bacterium
AACGGCCTATGAGGCCGCCAAGGCCGCTTCCCAAGCTTCCGATAAACAGGCCCAGGCTGCACAAGCAGCGGTTGCACTGGCTAAATCGAATTCAGAACAGATTGCGGCGCGCCGCGCCGCTTTTGAAGCGAGCCGCCATCAACTTGCCGCCGCCGGCGCACAGAAGCAGAAAGCGGAAGTACAATTGGGTTACACGGAAATCCGCTCGCCGCTGGACGCAATCGTGGATACTCGCACCGCATTGCCGGGCGAGGTCGTGAATCCAGGCCAAGCCGTTGTCACCCTGATCAACCAAGATGACCTGTGGATCCGCGCCGATGTCGAGGAAAGCTATATTGACCGCATTCATCTTGGTGACAAGTTGCAGGTCAAATTGCCCTCGGGAACCGCTCGCGAAGGAACTGTATTTTTCCGCGGCGTGGATGCTGACTATGCCACCCAGCGGGACGTGAGCCGGACGAAGCGTGATATTAAGACCTTCGAAATCCGCCTGCGTTGCGACAATCGCGACCGGAGCCTGGCCGTGGGAATGACCGCTTACGTGACCCTTCCGCTGGCAAGCAAGCCAGTCGCGGGGAAGCCGTGAAATTATGTTCGACATCGAAGTTGAAAATTTAACCAAACGCTTCGGCGATTTTATCGCTGTCGATGGCTTAAGTTTTTCCGTTGAGCACGGCGAAGTGTTTGGTTTGCTGGGTCCGAACGGCGCGGGCAAATCCACGCTCATTCGCATGTTAACGACCCTCGTGCCGCCGAGTTCCGGCGTTGCTCACGTAAACGGCTTCGATATCGTCCGCGATCCGAACGGCGTGCGGCAGTCAATCGGCGTCATTCCCCAGGCGATGACTTCCGACCTCGACTTGAGCGCGGAGGAAAACATGAGCATCTTCGCCAAGCTTTACGGCATCCCGCGCGAGAAACGGCAGCGCACCATCCGGCAGTTGCTCGTGGAAGTTGACCTTGAAAAATGGGCGGATAAACCGGTAAAGATGTTTTCCGGGGGAATGAGAAGACGGCTGGAAATCGCGCGCGGCCTGGTGCACGAACCGAAGATTTTTTTTCTGGATGAACCGACCACCGGCCTGGATCCCGTTTCCCGCGTGGCTGTTTGGGACATGCTTGTACGGCTTAAGCGCGAGCGGGACCTGACGATCCTGGTCACGACCCATTATATGGACGAGGCGGACAAGCTCTGCGATCGCATTGCCATCGTGGACCATGGAAAACTGGCTGCGCTGGATTCGCCGTTAAAGTTGAAGGCTTCCATTCCCGGCAAAAACATTATTGAAGCGAGCTTCTCAACCGTCCCGCAAAATTGGATGGAAACCCTGAAGGAGCTTCCAGAGGTAGCCGATGTGAAAGGTGAAGAAAACGTGTTCCGCATTTCTTCAAACAATGGCCCGCGCACGACGGTCGAGCTGATGGAAGCCGCGCGGAAGGCTGACGCGACGGTAACTTCTCTTTCCGTGCAGAGCACCACCCTGGATGATGTCTTTGTGCATTACACCGGCCACCAATTGCGCGACGCTCTGCAAGCCCCGAGCGCGGCGGACAGTCCTTTCATGATGAAGCGAAGCTGAGACCATGCACCGAGTCTGGGCCATCATTGAACGCGATTTGCGCCGTTTCCGGCGCAGCCCGGTTCTCATTATTGTCTCCATCATCATGCCCTTGGTGCAGCTCGTTGTGCTTGGCTACGCGTTCGGCGGAAAGGTCAAAAATCTCCAGATCGGAGTCGTGGATCAGGACCATGGCGTGCCGGCGGTCAAGCTGAAGGAAATGTTCCAGGCGGTGGCCGCCAATGCCCGCACCTTTGACACCATTGCCTATACGGATATGGCGGTGGCGCTTCGCGATCTGCGCAACGGAAAAATCAACGGCGTGCTGAACATTCCGCCGCAATTCTCGCGCAAGGTTCTTGCCGGCGCGAATCCGCGCGTTGCGCTGATCGAAGACAATACCGACCAATTCTCCTCCTCTGCGCTCTCCAGCGTCCTGACGGGGATGTTGCCGTCATATAATTCCCCCGCCGTCGCACCGCGCATTACCGCCAATGCCACTTTGGACGTGGTCGAGGTTTATCCTTATGTGCCGTACATCCAGTATTTGCTTTCCGGTACTATCGTGCTTGCCATTTTTGTTTCCGCGATGATCGGCGGCGGAATCATCTTCATTGATGACAAGGCGCGCGGGTTGCATGAGGGCTATCTCGTAACACCGATTCGCAAGTTTGAACTAATTCTTGGGTTCACGCTTTCTGGCGCCGCGAAAGCTATCATTGCCGGCATTGTTTTGATTACCGCCGGCTCGTTAATCGCGGGCATTCCAGACCCGTTCAATCTCTTGCGCCTCGCACGAATGCTTCTGCTGGTCGTCGCAACTGCGCTGGCGCTAATCAGCATGATGTTCCTGATCATGGTGCGGGTGAACGACCCGCTCGTGCCACGCGCCATTTTTGGAATGTTGAACACCGTCTTGTTCTTTCCCAGCGGGGCTGTGTATCCGACCGAGGCGTTCCCCGCATGGATGAAAGCCATCACGGTCGTTGATCCATTTACTTATGCCGTACATGGTTTCAAGGACCTTGTATTAAAAAACACGGGGCTTCTGGCGATTGCGCCGGATCTTGTGTTCCTTTTTGGATTCACCTTGCTGGCCATGAGTGCGGCCACCCTGCTCTTTCGGCGCACACTCTGAGCAACATTTGCGTTTCTGCGGATATTTGGTTAGGCAAGGCGTCAGATACAAATCCTGTTTTGGTTGATCGGGGCGGCCGATGGCCACACCAGGAATTTCAGCCTGTTTTTGCGGCCGCAGGGGCGGTTTTATATGACACCTGATGTCCTGAGCGCACCACCGAGTCTGGATAATCGACAAATCGAACGTGAGCAGATGAAACCGGCCATGTCGGTCGGGACCAGTCGCCATTATAAATCGACGGAAATGAATTCTGCGTTACTTAGTGCTTACATAAGCGAAATTTCCTATGCCAGAGATAAATGGCCAATGCACATTCAACCAGCATGACGTTCCAATTGGGAACGACACGGAACGATCGCCACCACTGTTCCCGATGATTCAGACAATTTGGTCACCGAAGTCAATGAGAGCGCCGAGGCCATCCGCGCCGGAATAATCTGAGACGCTGCTTCATGTTGTTGCTCACGATTATGAGCGTAAAACTGCCCGGAAAGTTTGTGCTAGCGAGCAGTGGCGGAGCGGTCGGCGAGCAATGCCGAACGGTGCCAGAGCGGCTAAAACGGTGAAACTTGCACTGAAGGTGGACAAACCATGCTCCCTAAGTCCTTGCAAATCAATCGCGAGGAAATGGAGCCAATGGCCGGGATTGAACCGGCGACCGACGGTTTACGAAACCGTTGCTCTACCACTGAGCTACATTGGCGTCCAATGACTTGTGCTGCGCGTTGTGCCGCTTGCGCTGGTTGATAAAACAGCGGGTGAACGGCCATCAAATCCGCGCGGGGCGCAAACATCAACGTCCCACAGATAATCTGACTTCACGGCCTTTCGTCAAGTTGAACTTCTGGTCTCACACCTCATTTCAATGGGTTAATAATCCTCGCGCGAACGATGCGGTCCAGGCGGGGAAAGTTTTTCTGCAGATAAACGTTGCCTTGCTCAAACAATGGCCCCTGTTTTCCGCCGCGAATTCCGCCGCCGGCGGTTTCGCCGTATTCAGGATTCAGGGCGTCCGCGACTTCCATGCCTTTTACAATTTCGCCGAAGGGGACGAACTCGGCATCGTGTGTCGCCGAGTTGTCCTTCAAATTGATAAAAACTTGGGTGGTGCGACCATTCGGGACGGCGAAGGCGAAGGCAATGGTGCCACGGGTGTTCGATTCAACGCGCGGGTCGTCGGGAATGGTTCGTTCGCGCCATACATTTGAGATTTTGGGATCGCCGTTGATGCCAAATTGCGCCCATTTCCCTTGAATCACGCGGTAGAAACGAGAGTCGTCGTAGTAACCGGCGCGAACAAGGTTGTAAAAATGGTCGGCGCCGTGCGGGGACCAGTCGCGATGGACTTCGATGACCATTTCACCTTTGGTCGTTGCCATGCGGACGCCGAAGACATCGGGGGCGCGGCGATTCATTCCGGCGGCTTCGGGGCGGTGCAGGAGCGAAGAAGTGCAGGAAAGTTGGAATAGGCATGGGAACATGACCAGCACGGCGGCGATAAATTGGTTACGCAGTTTCATTTTGCCGCCAAGTAAAAGCTCATGGAAACCGCCGAGCCATGCTCGAAAGCCACGCGGGGCTATCCGAGAGGCACTTTTGATCGCCGACCGTGCGCACCCAATGAGGGGTGCGCATAAAAATTTGATTTCCAGTCGTGCTTTCCCCTGCTCCACGACTGGGCACGACCAGGCACGACTGCCGTTGATTTCGTGATACTTACAACATGCGACGGGGGAGTTGGGTACTGTCACGGGCACGACTTCGAAACGCCCGCTGCGGGACTCGGCGCGTGGCAGGAAGACAGTCCAAGAGAATGATTTTATTTTTGACCGGGATTGGCCAGGATCAGGCAGGATGAATCGGCGAGCCAGGCGCTGAATGACAGGCGGGGTATTTCCGTGAATCCGAAACGGTGCGGTTTTCTGTTTCATTTTCCCTTTCTCCCCTCCTTCGCTGCGCCTTTTATAGCATGGCTGTCAAATGCGGGAACCGAATCCGGGTGTGATTCCGATGGGGACGCATTTAAATTCACAGGATTCTGAGAGAAAGTTTAAATCGATTTTGATGGAGGTCGGCGAATAGAGACGAAGGACCAAGGATTTCGACACGGGGGTCAAAGACGGCAAGAAAGACGGAAAGACTGCCTTATTAAAACATCAACTAAAAATAGACAACTCCCCTATTTGAATTGGCGGCAAATAGGGGAGTTGAAATTTTATTTCAAAAGCAATTCGATGTCGAGCTAAAAGCTCTAAAAGCTCTAAAAGCTCTAAAGGTCTAAAGGTCTAAAAGGTCCGTGAACTCTATTGGCTCTATGCTGCTAACAAAATGTTAAACGCAAAATTTTAAATGCGTCTGCTCCGGTTTAAGACGCCGCCGTGATCCGCCGGGGCGGAGACCGGCGCTCGGGCTTTGCAAAAGTTTTCCGTTGGGATTGGCAATAGCCGTTTGCGGGGAGCAAAAACTGAGAGGAGGCTGATCTCCGTTCAGCGTTGCCAAAATCGATACCGTCCTATTTCATGGAGTGGCAACGATGATTTCCAAACACCCATGAAATCGAAACTTCCCCTCCTCCTCATCGGAACGCTGGCATGCGCTCTCATCACCGCCTCCGCTGCACCGACTATCACGGTCCAAGTCGACAAGCCAGGCGCTAAAATCAATCCCGCGATGTGGGGCGTGTTTTTTGAGGACATCAACTTCGGCGCCGATGGCGGGCTTTACGCCGAGCTCGTGAAAAATCGCGGCTTCGAATTTCCCGAGCCTCTGATGGGTTGGATCAAGATTTGTCCTTCCAAATCCAAGGGGGCTTTATCCATCCGCGATGACGCACCGTGGAATCCGAACAACGCGCACTACCTACGCATCGAGTCCGATACGGGGGAGCCATTCGGCGTTTCCAATGAAGGTTTCCGCGGGATGGGCGTGCGCAAAGGCGAGGCTTACAATTTCTCGACGCAGGTCCGAAAGATCGACGGCATGCCGACCCTGCGGGTGCAGTTGTGGGGAGGCGATGGCACGTTGCTGGATTCGGTTGATTTGAAAAATTTTACGGGCGATTGGACCAAACACACGGGCGTGTTGCATCCCAAAGACACAGACGGCGCGGCGCGATTGTCCGTGACGATTGTTGATAAGGGCACGCTGGATTTGGATTTTGTTTCACTGTTTCCGGAGCACACGTGGAAAAATCGTCCGGGCGGTTTGCGCGCGGATATGGTGCAGGCGCTCGCGGATATGCATCCGGGCTTCATGCGTTTCCCGGGCGGGTGCATCGTGGAAGGAAGCGTGTTGGAGCGGCGCTATCAATGGAAGAACACCATCGGCCCGGTGGAAAATCGCAAGCTGCTCATCAATCGCTGGAATTATGAATTCCTGCACCGGCCCACGCCGGATTATTATCAGTCGTTCGGTCTCGGCTTCTTTGAATTTTTCCAGATGTGCGATGACATCGGCGCGCAACCGTTGCCGATTCTGAATTGCGGCATGGCGTGTCAGTTCAACTCCGGCGAGCTCTGCCCGATCGACCAATTGGAGCCTTACATTCAGGATGCGCTGGACCTGATTGAATTTGCGAACGGCCCCAAGGACAGTTTTTGGGGCGCAAAACGGGTGGAGATGGGCCACCCGAAACCGTTCAATCTAAAAATGATGGGCGTAGGGAATGAGCAATGGGGCCAGCAATATATTGATCGCTACACGAAATTCGCGAGCGCCATCAAGGAGCGTTATCCTGACATCCAACTCGTCTCAGCCGCGGGTCCTGAGCCGGCTGATGAACGATTTAAATTTGCGTGGTCGAAATTGCGCGAGCTT
>DASZPR010000048.1:0-3022 GCA_035550235.1 Verrucomicrobiia bacterium
CGATGCCTGAGCAAAAGCCCATTTCTTCCATCATTTCCAAATCGTATTCCGTCCGCATCTTGATGCGTTGGGCTTCGAGCAATTTGCCGTGCTTCTCAAACCACGCGATGCGCTCGCTTAATTCCTCGCGAATGGCGAGCAGGGCGGGGCGCAGCTTGTCCGCCGGCGCTACGAATTGTTTCGCCGGAAAAACCATCACGCTATCCAGCGAATCGATTTTCTCGCCGGTCAACGGTTCGAACCGCGTGATGCGCTCCACGTCGTCGCCGAAAAATTCCACCCGCAGTGCATCTTCGCGCCCGGCCGGGCACAATTCCACGGTATCGCCGCGCACGCGAAATTGCCCGCGCATGAATTCGATGTCATTGCGCGTGTATTGCAAATCCACCAGGCGATGCAGGAAATGATCGCGCGTCAATTCCTGTCCCACGCGCACACCGACCACCATCGCCTCGTAATCCTCGCGGCTCCCGATGCCGTAAATGCACGACACGCTCGCGATGACCACGACGTCGCGCCGCGAGAAGAGCGAGCTCATCGTCGAGAGCCGCATGCGTTCGATTTCCTCGTTCACGCTCGAATCTTTTTCCACAAACGTGTCTGTGCGCGGAATGTAAGCCTCGGGCTGGTAATAATCGAAATAGCTGACGAAATACTCGACCGCGTTGTTAGGAAAAAAACCTTTGAACTCCGCGTACAGTTGCGCCGCCAAAGTCTTATTGTGTGAAATCACCAACGTGGGCTTGTCGATGTTCTTGATGACATTCGCGACGGTGAATGTTTTGCCCGACCCGGTGACGCCGAGCAGCGTCTGGTGTTTTGCGCCGGACAAAACCGCGTCAGTCAGCTTCGCAATGGCTTGCGGCTGGTCTCCGGCGGGCTGGTATGGGGAAACGAGATCGAACATTCGAGGTGCAACCTAAACGCCGTTCGGAAACGCGTCAATTGACGATTACAATCACATGGCCCGCATTGTAATTGAGCCAAAAATACCCCTTGGCTAACATTCTTTCGTGCCTCTTTGCCCGAGTTGCAAGGTAGATTTGATCACCGTTCGGCAGCGGGAGGGGATTTATTTTGCGTGTGACCAATGCGGCGGGCGCGCGGTCACCGTGCCGCAGACGCGCCGGACCATCGGCGAGCGCCTCACGCAGGAATTGCTGCGCAAAATCCGGAACACCACCTCCTTGTGCGAACGCACGTGCCCGTATTGCGACAAACCCATGCTGCAGTTCTATTGGCAGGACCCGCCGCTCCAACTGGAGGCTTGCAAACCCTGCAATCTCGTCTGGTTCGATGCCCAGGAATTTGAGGCCTTGCCGGAGCATGCCATCGAATCCGTCCACGAAGCGCAATTGCGGGCGGCCGAAGCGCTCGGCACCCATCGCATCGAGGAAATGAAGAAAAGGGACCGGGCGGCCGATAGCGAGGACGCGCCCGATGAAACCTGGAAGATGATCGCGGCTTTCCTGGGTTTTCCGGTGGAGCGATACACGGATCCCCTCGAATCACGTCCGTGGGCCACGTGGATTCTCAGCGCGGTCATTGCGTTGGCCAGCATCGCGGCATTTTTCAATCTGCAGGAGATCATTAATGCGTTGGGATTTGTGCCCGCGCACGCGTTGCGTTACGGTGGCATTACCTCAATCACCTCGTTTTTTCTGCACGCTGGAATTTTTCACTTGCTGGGCAATCTCTATTTTCTCCTTATCTTTGGTGACAACGTTGAAGACAAGCTCGGCTGGAAGAAATACCTGCTCATGATTTTCGGGGCGACGTTGCTCGGCGATGGTGTCCATTGGATTGCTCAATCGGGATCGCAGGTGCCGTGCATCGGGGCGAGTGGCGGGATTTCGGCGGTGCTCGTTTTTTATGCCCTCCAATTTCCGCGAGCCGAATTGGGATTCATGCTCTTCCTCTACTGGCGGCCTCGCTGGTTTTACATTCCCGCATGGGTGGCTTTGGCCCTGTGGTTATTGATGCAAACGTTCGGAGTTTATATGCAACTGCGCGGCTTCAGCAATGTCGCTGCCACGGCGCATCTCGGTGGCGCCGCCCTGGGATTTGTTTTCTGGCTGTGCTGGAAAAAATATCATCAGCCCGCGCCGGCGTGAGAATTCCATTGCTGTACAAAGCAAAAGGGCGGCACGAGCTCTGCGCCGCCCTTTTCACTACGATTCCACGGCTCTGAAAAAACCGGGAGGAACCAAGGAGAAATTAAACACGGAAGAATATTTTTCCAATCGGAATTTATTCACAAACATCTCGTAGATATAACAAGTGTCTTACGTAATTCTACTCTACATAGTACGTTGGTGGTACAGAATAAATTGCCGGTAGCCGCCGCCGTAAGGAGGCGGATATGTTCTTCGCTCAAGTTGTCATTCAGGTATTGATTGGATGTTCCATGTTCCTCTGTTTCCAGCCTCGGCCCTACCTTGACATCACTCCGCGCATCACAAAGACTATGCGTTCTTATGGCTGAATCGAATAGCGCCGACTTGATGGACAAGATCGTTTCCTTGTGCAAACGCCGCGGATTTATTTTTCAATCGTCCGAAATCTACGGCGGCATCAACGGTTTTTGGGACTACGGTCCGCTCGGCGTTGAACTGCGTAAAAACATCCGCGATTGCTGGTGGAACGACATGGTGCGCCGCCGCGATGATGTCGTTGGCCTCGAGTCCTCCATCATCATGCACCCCAAAGTCTGGGAAGCCTCCGGCCACGTCGGCGGCTTCACCGACCCGATGGTGGATTGCAAAGTCTCCAAGCAACGCTTCCGCGCCGACCAGATTTTCTTTTCCGCAGTTGTGGTAGATGGCAACGCCGTCGGTTACGTGACCGTGTTGGAAAGCGAACGCATCGCCGAGGAACTCCAGGAAAAGGCCGAAACGTTCAAGCGCAAGAAAGCCATCCAGGGCAAATTAGAACCCGTCCAGCCGAAGGATTTCACCGAGGCCAAACCCGAGGAAATTCCGCTCATTCCCTCGCCTGCCACCGGCGAACCCGGCAGCCTGAC
>DASZPR010000049.1:0-1825 GCA_035550235.1 Verrucomicrobiia bacterium
ATCGCGCAACTGCCGCACCGCCGCCGAATAGACCATGCCCACGTGGCGCGAGACAATCGTGGCAAAAGCCGACTCCGACTGCTCCGCGGCATAGGCCTGGACCAAAGCCATATCGTCACTAGTCATTGACTATAATTGGCCGCCTGGGTTGCTTGGGAGACAAAAAAATTCTTCCAATTTAGCTCCGGCTCAAAACGGTAGCGAAAAATCGCCCGGAGTTCAATCGTGTAAATGGAAATTAAAGCCTGAAACCTTCAACCCTTTTTATTACCTGATTCTTTACGGTTTAAAAATCGGGCTCAGGTTCGTTTTGATACCGGTGATCACCAGACGCGCTCTCACTTCAGTGTCCGTTGGCAGCGGGACGACAAATTTATCGCAAATCACCCCTTCCGCGCCTCCCTGATTTTTATCGACAAGACAATGGCGCGTGAATCTGCGATTTTAATGCGGCTTTTCTTGACGAACTGTGAACATTCAAAAT
This sequence comes from Verrucomicrobiia bacterium, assembly GCA_035550235.1. Taxonomy (GTDB): domain Bacteria; phylum Verrucomicrobiota; class Verrucomicrobiia; order Limisphaerales; family DASXHY01; genus DASXHY01. Next base: position 485 of record DASZPR010000049.1, read on the forward strand.
ATGCGCACCGCCAAAACCTCCTTCTTGCTCCTCATGAAAACGATTCCCGTTTATGCCGCCAGCGCCGTGTTGTCTGCGTCCGCGGCAAATTTGCCGTGGGATTGGACCGGCATTATTGGCACCGGACAGAGTCTCTCGGTGGGCGCGCGGGCGTTGCCGGTGGTTTCCACCAACCAACCTTACGGCAACCTGAAGCTCTCGACCGACCATCTCCCGTGGCCCGTCGATGCCAACGACACGAATCTCACACTGGTGCCGCTCGTAGAGCCCATTGGCCGCATGGCGCCGAATTATCCCAGTTCCTGGCCGGAGAATATCGATGGCGAAACACCGCACACCGCCATGGCCAACGAAATTTCCGCGCTGGTTAAAGAAAACCTCAAACGCGATTTTGTCAGCGTGCACAGCGCCGTGGGCGAGGACGGGCAGGGGATGGTCTTCCTGAAAAAGAACGCCATACCCAAAGGGTTGAACGGACGTTCCTACGAAGCGGCGATGATTGAGACGAAGGCCATCGCGCGGCTCGCGAAAGCGGCGGGCAAAACCTACGGCATCGGCGCCATCATTGTTACGCACGGCGAATCCGACGCCGGCAATAAAGATTATGAAAATCAATTGCGCCAATTATGGCAGGATTACAACGCCGACCTGTCGGCCATCACCGGCCAGAAGGAAAAAATCCAGATGATCGTGTCGCAGCAGAATTCCTGCAACGACCACTCACCCTCAACGCTGGCGCAATGGAAGGTCAGCGATGATTACCCGGCGGACATGGTTTGCTCGGGGCCGAAATACCAATATCACTCCATGGAAGGCGTTCACCTGACTGCCGACGGTTATCGGCAAATGGGCGAGAAATATGCGCAGGTTTATTTCGAGCGCGTGATTCTCGGTCACGATTGGCGGCCGCTGGAACCGACGAGCATCGAGCGCAGCAATGCCGTCATCACCGTTCACTTCCGCGTGCCCGTGCCGCCGCTCGTGTGGGATACGAACTTGGAAGCGCCGCATCCCTCCATTCCCGAGTGGAAGGACGGCAAGGGATTTGAAGTGACCACGGCCGGCAGCCAGAAAGTTGGCCTTGCGTCGGTGACCATCGCTGGAAACGCAGTCGTGATCACCTGCAACATGGATCCGGGCGCGGGCGCGCGAGTGGGCTACGCGATGATTGGCGAAAAGAAACGGATGGCGAATCCATTTCCTGGAACATTCCGTTGGGGCTTGTTGCGCGATTCGGATGCATTTACCGGCCTGGGCAGTGGTGCGGTGCAGCCGAATTACTGCGTTGCTTTCGACATGACCGCGCCTTGATCAAGCAAGCTCCGCGATGAGATGAACTTC
>DASZPR010000050.1:0-4022 GCA_035550235.1 Verrucomicrobiia bacterium
TACGATGTCGAACAACGCGAGTTCCTCCTCCAAAAGCGCTGGTTCTTCCCCGGCGGCGTGGTGAAATTGATGCGGACGTATATTTCGCCGGTGCACTAGCGCGGAGGCCGTCAAAGTTATTGCGAGGTCCTTCGACTTCGCTGCGCTCCGCTCAGGATGAATGAAAGAGCGTTTTGCGTAATGGGTAAGCTCAGTTTGTTTGGGTGAGTTTTTTCAGCGAATACGGTAGATGCATGTTGGATTTTCGGATTACTCAGTATTTCCAAAATTGTCATCCTGAGCGGAGCGCAGCGGAGTCGAAGGACCTCTCGCCGGAGTATGTGCTTCCTCCTGCCGACTGTTATTTTAGAGCAGCCAGAATTCCATCGATAAAACGAACTTTCTCCTCTTTCGTTGGGAGATGAAGATACGGGGAGCCACACTCGTCGTCCCCGCAACCGACAAGAAAATCAAATCCCAATTCCTTTATGAGTTGCAGGCTGTCTTCGATCTTTCTCCGGGATTTTGACCCTGCGATCCATCCCGCCTTTCCGCTGTTGTAAAGAAAGTCCCCGGTGAAAAGATACCGGGCGCCGTCATTTGTCCATAGCAAGGCGACTCCGCCCGACGTGTGTCCCGGGACGGGAACGATTTCGAGATCCTTCGAAAAAGCATGGTGTTCAAACGGAAACGCGGAGACTTTCTCCAAACCTTTCTTTTTCAATTTCTGCTTTTCTATCGTGCTGCAAAAGCATTCCGCATCGAATTTTTCAGCGATCTCCTCGCAGATTTTTGCGCCGAAATGATAGTCCGTGATGAAAATAACCCTAATGCCCCCTGCGGTTTGGATGTCCCTGTATTCCCTTCCGATAGTGATTCCATCGCCCAAGCGCGATAAAAGCACATTCCCGGCCTTCCTTTTCAGCAGGTAGGAGTATCCGAACCCGGCACTGGAAGGATCGCGCCGGACCTTGTAGATGCCGTCCAGCAGCTTTTCCATTTACCGTGCCTTCGCAAATCCCAGCGAGCTTTTGAAGAAATTCTTCCCGAGTTCCCACATCGGGCCGGGGAATTTGCGGCAGTCGGTGAGCACGGTGTCGAGGGCGTTCACGAAGCGGTCGACCTCCTTCTCGCCGATCACGAGCGGCGGGAGGATTTTCACGACATCCATGTTGTGGCCGGCCACTTGCGCGAGGATGCGGTGCTGGGTGAGCAGCGAGGTAACGATCATTTGCGTGAAAAGGCTCTTGTCCATTTTGTGGATGAGTTGCCATGCCATGCGCAGCTTGAGGTCCTTCGGTTCCTCGAACTCGATGGCGATGATGAGCCCCTTGCCGCGCGCTTCTTTCACGAAAGGATGCTTCGCTTTCAGCCCGTTGAGCCGCTCCAAAAGCAGGTCGCCCATCACGGCAGCGTTGTGGACCAGATGCTCGTCGTCGATCACGCTCAGCGTGGCAAGGCCGCACGCCATCGCGAGGTTATTGCGGCCGAAGGTCGAGGAATGCACCACGCACCGGTCCATGTGGCTGAAGGTTTTTTGGTAAATGTCGCGCCGGGTCACGATTGCGCCGACAGGCACGTAGCCGCCGCTCAATGATTTCGCGAGCGTGATGATATCGGGCTCGAGGTTCCAGTGCTCAAAGCCGAACATTTTTCCCGTGCGCCCGAGGCCGGTCTGCACTTCGTCGCACACGAAAAGCGTGCCGTGCTTGCGGCAGAGCGCCTGCGCCTGGTTGAAATAATCGTCCTTCGCGGTCTTCACGCCTTTCCCCTGGACGAGCTCGACCACGAACGCCGCGTATTGCTGCGTCGCGAGCAATTTTTCCAACTGCACGAGGTCGCCGAGCGCCACGCGCTGGCACTCGGGCAGGTAGGGATAAAATCCCTCGCGGAAATTCTCGATGCCCATCATAGAGAGCGAGCCGTTGCTCAGCCCGTGGAACCCGCCTTCGAGCGAGAGTAGCCCGGGTCGGCCGGTCGCGGCCTTCGCGAACTTGATCGCCCCTTCGTTCGCCTCGGTGCCCGAGTTGCAGAAAAACACCGAGTTCAAATGCGCTGGCATTTTTTTCAGCAGCGCCTCGGCAAGCAGACCGCTGAGAAGCGAGCAATCCATCTGCACCATATTGGGCAGATCCATTTCCAGCACATCGGAGATCGCCTTTTTCACCGCGGGATGGTTGCGCCCGATATTGTAGACGCTGTAGCCGCTCAGGAAATCGAGGTAATCCTTCCCGTCCATGTCGTAAAGGTAGGCGCCATGGGCATGGGCGTAGATTTTGTCGAAGCCGATGGTGCGCTGCACTTTCACCAGCGTGCTGTTGATGTGGCGCTCGTGCAGGTCGTAATTTTCGCCGAGGCGGGATGTGACCAGTTCCTTGATGTCGATGGGCATTGGTTTTCTTATTTCGTCCGGGTTTGCGTTTAATCAATCAAATTCTGTGGCGCAAGGAAAGCATCGTTGCACCAATGGGTTGAAGTTTGACATTGTCGCTTTCCCATGGCTTTATTACCCGCCGAAAGGGTTTGGTCACCATGATAACGCCCCCATCGCCAAAAGTGCAAAATGACTGGTGGCACCGGCCATCGCGGCTGCGCCTTTCCTTGTTCATCGTCGGCTCGCTTGTCTTTTTCTCCGGCACGCTTGTTTGGTTCTCCGGCTCACTTTCCTTTTCCTCCCGCCCGTTTTACATCGGGTTGGCTGCCCTCGTCGTTGGCGGCGCGCTCTGCGCCACATTTGGGTCCGTCCGGCTGTTGTCCATGGCAAAGCGGGACAAGTGGGTTATGTGGGGAAGTTATGCGGTGCTGTTCGCCATCTCAATAGGGATGGATTTGTATTTTGGAGGGGAAAGAATGCAACGCTGGGATCCACACCAAGACTTGTTCATAAAAACTTGGGCCGTTCTCATTAGCGTTTATTGGGGATGCCAGGGCATTCGTGAAATGATTTCCGAATTCAGGACGCGCGCACCGCATTCCGCCTGAAAAGCCCGGCAGCCGCTTGCCGCCAAATCACTGGCCGACTGGCTTCTCCACATTCTGCGCCTGGGCGCGTTTCGCTATGCGGAGCACGACCACGTAAAAAATGGCCGCCGAGGGCAGCCCGACAATCACCGAGCCGACCACCATCGGGCCGATGATGTGCGCGAAAAAACTCACGTTCAAATTGTCGTGGATTGCCCGCCACCAGTGCCAGTAGGTATCGCGCACCAGCAGTTTCTCCGGCCTGAATTGATGCCGCTCCCAGCGCAACGGCGGCGGTTTCTGCCCATGCAGGGCGCAGTAGCCGATGATGTATTCCCACCGCAGGAAGAACGGCCACACCGGCAGCAGAATGTCGTGCGCGGTCACGGCGATCACCGCGGCAATCTTGCTCACGCGCAGGAGCCACGCCGTGAGCAGCGAGAACGCCGTCTTCATCGGCACGAACGCGAACCCGAAAAAGATGCCCACGGCCACTCCCCCGGCGATTGCGTGCGGCTTGTCGCGGATTTGCAGCAAGGCGCGGTATTGCTTCACGATGAAGTCGCGCACCTTGCCGATTAATTTGGATCCGGGGATTTTCAATGGGCCATTTCCTTCTACCACAAACGGCATTGAGCCGGGGAAAAATTCGTGTATCCTTTGTTCAAGTCCATGGCGACATTCAATATATACCAGCAACCGGCGGCGGAAACCCCGCTCGCCAAGAAATGGTTCTTCCGGGCGCTGATCGGCTCGATCGTCATTCATATCGCCTTGTTTGCGATCTTCCGCTCGACGCAGGTCAAGACCATCACCCCCTATGCCGCCGAGCGTCTCGTGCCTCTGCGCAATTTCTCGCTCACGCGCGTCTCAATCAATGAAAACGCCCTCTCCGACCAGGAAGAGAAAAAGCAGGACGACTCGCAGAAATCCAACAGCCCCGCCCCCAGCATCGACATCCCGAAGGAAGCCCCCACCGCCGACACCGACCCGCAGGATGTGGTCATGACCCCGATGGGTTCCGACATTGTAAAACCGATCACCACGGACAACCCGAAGATCACCGACGGCGACCTCAAGAA
>DASZPR010000051.1:0-1782 GCA_035550235.1 Verrucomicrobiia bacterium
CCCCCAACGCCAGTCCCACTTCCCTCAGGCTTTTGCCGTCGAAGAACCGCAGCACGACTGCTTGGCGGTCAGCCTCATTTAACCGGGCCATCGCGGCGTCCAGCAAGGGAGCGATCTGCGTCCAGACATCGGATTCATTCTCGCACGAAAGGGTTTGCATGTGGTCCTGTTCACGACGGGCACGTCGTATTTCGCTGCGGATAAAAGTCACCGCCGTCAACCGTGCAGCTTGGTATAACCAACCGGAGAGGATGACCCGTTTGCCCAAGTGGCGGGCTTTTTTTGCGAGGATGACGAAAACCGCCTGGGTAATTTCCTCGGCCTGCTGCGGGTTCCGTGTATGCCGCAGCGCAACCGAATAAACCTTGTTGAGATGCCGCGCAACGAGCGAAGAAAACGCTTCCTCGGAATCGTGCTCCACAAATCTCCGCAACAAAACAATGTCATCCGGTTCCTGCATCTACTTGTAAATGCCGCCAATCAGGCGAACGGGACAATGTTTTTACCATCGGGATGCGTCTGGTCCCAAGAATCGGTCACCGCTCAAAGTGGGTTCACTTCACGGTGTTCACCAGTGGCGCCATGCCCTGGATGCGAACCTCGAGTTGGTCGCCGGATTGGATGGGGCCGACTCCGGCTGGAGTGCCGGTCAGAATAACATCACCGGGCAGGAGCGTCATGTTCGTGGAGACGAAACTGACGATTTTGTAGCAGTCAAAGATGAGCTGGTTGGTGTTCGAGTTCTGGCGCAACTGGCCGTTTTGAAACAATTGAATCGTCAGATCATGCGGGTCGATCTTGGTTTCAATGTAAGGCCCGAGCGGCGTGAACGTATCGAAAGACTTGGCTCGGGTCCATTGGCTCTCGCCGTTCTGGATCGTGCGGTCGCTGATGTCCTGCGCGGAAGTGTAGCCCAGAATGTAACGCGCCGCCGCCGCCGGTGTGACATTGCGCACACGCCGGCCAATCACGATTCCCAACTCCGCCTCGAAGTCCGTGCGATGATTGGGATAAGGAACTTCGATCTTGCCCCCGTCCGGAATGAGCGACGTGGTGGCTTTGATCCAAAAAAGCGGTTCTTTCGGAAGCTGCTTGTTCTGCTCGCGAGCGTGATCGGCGTAATTCAAGCCAATGGCGACAATCTTGGACGGGACAACGGGCGTCAATGTGCGCACGCCGCGCCGCGGAATGGGCTTGCGATCGAAGGAGGGCGAACCAAAAACATCGCCGCGCAGCCGATAAAGTTCGCCGTCGATGACCTTGGCGTGAAAGATTTCGTCGCCTTTTTGAAATCGGCCAATGGCTGCCATACAGCGATCGGATTCTAACCAGCCGAAGCATTTTTCGCAACCTTATTTGCTGATCGCGAAATGGCTCAGGGTGGAAATGTGTAGTTGGATACAAGACGCCGTGTGCCGCATTCACGGCCGGCAAAGCGGGAGAGGCCGCCGCAGTCCAAAACCTGGCGGAACCTCCGCCGCTCCATTTCTCGCGCTAGCGTCCTGGAGTGCGACAGCCCTCTGCCGCTTTCGGACGGCTCACAAGCAAGGAAATCCACACTCGCTTTTAGATTCTGCCGTGTGGACGCCAGCGCTTCTAGGTATTCCCTACTTCTTCTTCGTGTTATCCACCGTGATATAGAAGCTGCCACCACTCCCGCTGCTGTTCGCGCGCCAAATCCGCAGGAGCACGCGATTGCCGTGCGCCTTATCGCTCAAGCGGACCGCGTCATCCGCCGTGCGGACCGGTTCGTGATTGATTTCCTGGATGACATCGCCCTCC
>DASZPR010000052.1:0-4205 GCA_035550235.1 Verrucomicrobiia bacterium
CGGCGCAAGTGGGCGTTATGGCGGTAGCGGGGTCGTGTCAATACAACATGTATCGAAAGAACAGGCCCGCTATGGTGGGGGCGTGGCTGCTTTGTTAGGAATGGGCTTCGCTTCTTTTGTTTTATACCGTGCCCGACAATAGTGGCGGTGTGAATTCAAATTGTTGCCACGGAGCGATGAGCCAGGATGGGTGGTTGAGCAATCCAGACGATATTCAATTGTATGGCGATTTCGAGTGTTGTAGTTCACCATTTGATTTTCTTCGAGATTTTATGACCTCTCGAACAATGGTTATGAAAGCTTGAATCAACCATCCACACAAAACCGCTGGGAGACTGAAATACAAAATCAGTAGAAGCAAAATTTCTGCGCCTTCGTCGAATCGTAATTTGATGAAAAAATACCCCGCTATTAAAAGACCATACCAGGAAGGAAGCACAAACAGGAGCAGCGAAAGAATCAGCCAGAGTCTCTTATTGGTCTGAAATCTCCTCAATTTCATGTGCTCAATTACTTGAGATTATTCTCAGAAGATAAGAGAGCAAGTTCGAAACCCGTCGCTGTTTGCTCGACTAAATCGCCGCCGGTTCCACCTTTGCCAACTGCGCGACGACAACTTCAATTCCTTTTCCGCGAAATTGTTCCACCAACTCCCGCGGGGCATTGCTGTCGGTGACGATGATGTCGATGCAGTCCAGGCCGCAGAGGGGGAGGACGGATTGGCGGCCGAATTTGGTGTGGTCGAAACAGAAGATGACGCGTTGCGCGGCATTGATCATCGCGCGTTGGATGTCGATGAGCAGGCCGTGGGAGTTGCTCACGCCGTCAAGCACGATGCCACCGCCGCTCATAATGGCGACGTCCGCGTGCATTTTGGTGAAGGCTTCGACTGCGAGGGGGCCGACGAGCACGCCGAGTCGCGGATAAATCACGCCGCCGGACACGACCACTTCCAAGCGATTCGCGCCGGCGAAATGATTCGCGACGGGCAACGAGTTGGTGATGATGTGCGGTGTTTTTTCTTCGAGGTAGCGTGCGGCATGATACGCGGTCGTGCCGGCGTCGATGATGACGCTTTGATTTGGTTGGATCAACTCGGCGCAGGCTTTGCCGATGGCTTCCTTTTCAGTGAGTTGATGTGTTTCGCGCTTGGAAAAAATGAATTCTTCGGAAGAGGGCGGTTCGGTGAGGCGTGCACCACCGTGGGTCCGCTTCAAAACGCCGGTCGTTTCCATCAAGGTGAGGTCGCGCCTCACGGTCGAAACCGAGGCATCGACCTGTTTCGCCAATTCCTCAAGCGACGCGAATTCCACCTGTTTCAGGTAGGTTTCGATGCGTTTTTGGCGTTCTTCTGCCGACATCTGGCGCGAGTTTGGAAGATTTTGAAATATTTTGCAAGAAATTTGTTGACTATTTTTCAGAATCTGGCAAAACGGAGGGCATTGCTATGGTCGCACCTAGTCCAACAACGCATCGCGCGGTGGTAGAACACATGGTTCGGAAGGCTGTTTACGCACGGATGGGCAAGCCCATGCCCCATGCGGTGAGCGCGCCGAATCCGTTGCTGGTGAACGTCAGCGCGCGGCATTGCCATCTCACGCAGGAGGCGGTGGAGACTCTTTTCGGCAAGGGCCATCAGCTCACGGTTCACAAGTGGCTTTACCAGGATGGGCAGTTCGCGGCGAAGGAAACTTTGACTTTGATTGGGCCGCGCAGCCGGGTGATTTCCAATTTGCGCATTCTCGGTCCGTGCCGGAATTTGAATCAGGTGGAGCTCGCCTATACGGATGGCATCGCGCTGGGTTTTGATTTGCCGCTGAGAAGTTCCGGAGACATCAAAGGGACTTTGGGCGCGATGTTGATGGGGCCGGAAGGTTTTTTTGAAATGCCCGACGGCGTGATTCGCGCGAAACGCCACGTGCACATGTCGCCGGAGGACGCGGATTTTTACGGTGTGAAAGCGGGCGATCACATGAAGCTGAAAATTGGCGGTCCATGCGGAATCATTCTCGACCAGATGCTGTGCCGCGTGGACAAGAGTTTCAAACTCGAGGTGCACATTGATACGGATGAGGGGAATGCGTGCAATTTGCAGCCGGACACGCTGTGTGAACTAATTAAATAATTTCTATCAACTCTCAACAATAACAAACAACTAATATGAGCGAAGCATTAGGCATGATCGAAACGAAAGGTTACGTCGGCAGCATCGAAGCCAGCGATGCGATGGTGAAAGCCGCCAACGTGCACCTTGTCAAAACCATTCCCATCGGTGGCGGTTTGATTACCGTCCTCTGCCAGGGAGACGTTGGCAGCGTGAAAGCCGCGGTGGACGCGGGTTCCAAGGCCGCCGCGAAAGTCGGCGAGCTCGTGAGCTCGCATGTTCTCGCGCGTCCCCATGAAGATTTGTTGACGGCATTTGTCGGCGACAACGGCGCAGCCAAGAAATAACTCGCAAACTCTTTAACTCTTTAACTCCTCAACTCTCAATAATATGCCACAACAAGCAGTTGGAATGATTGAATGCAAAGGCCTGTGCGCTTTGCTCGAAGCCTGTGACGCGGCGCTGAAATCCGCCAATGTCACTCTCACCGGCTGGGAAAAAGTCGGCAGCGGATACGTGACCGGGTTTTTCCGGGGCGATGTCGCCGCAGTGAAAGCCGCCACGGACGCCGGCGCAGCCGCCGCGGCTCAGGTTGGCCAGGTGGTCAGCGTGCAGGTGATTCCGCGTCCGCATGAAGGGCTCAGCGGATTGGGCAAGTGGTTGCAATAAATGAAGAAGATAGGAGCTAGGAGATGGAAGTCAGGAACGCGGATTCCAGCTTCTGACTTCTAACTACGAACTTCTAAAATGAAAATCCTCGTTGCCAATATCGGTAGCACGTCGCTCAAGTGGCGGCTGTTTGATTTTTCAAGCAGCCCGGAGCGCTTGCTCCATAAGGGCGGATTTGAACGAGTGACGGATTACCCAAAGGCCATCGAGGATTGCCTGGCGGAATTGAAAAAGGCCGGCGCGATTCAGGATGAAAATGAGTTGTCGGCGGTTGGTTTCAAAGTGGTGCTGGCGAAGGATGTCACTGGCTGCGTGCGTCTCGATGAACGCGTGCTGAAGGCGATGGCGGATTATAACGGTCTCGCTCCCGCGCATAATCCGCCTTATATCACCGGCATCAAATTGTTCGCCAAACGCATGCCGAACACGCCGTTGTTCGGGTTGTTTGAGACGGCCTTTTATCAATTCGCTCCGGAGCCGATGATGCGCTACGCCGTGCCGCAAAGCTGGCATGAGGCGGGCATTCGCCGGTTCGGTTTTCATGGCGCGAGCCACAAATTCATCGCCGAACGCTCGGCGGAAATGCTCGGGCGTCCGGATGTCGCGAAACGCGCGCAGCATCTTTACGTCGATGGCGGAAAGACGCCGATCACCGGCGCGCCGTTGCGGGTGATTTCCTGTCATCTCGGCGGCAGTTCGAGCGTGACGGGGATTTTGAATGGCGCGGCGATTGGCACGAGCATGGGCATGAGCCCGCAATCCGGTTTGCCGCAGAATAATCGCGTGGGCGATCTGGATGCCGAGGCGATTCCTTACGCGGTGAAGACGTTCGGCATCAGCATTGAGGAAGCGCAACGGCAGCTCTCGAAGGAATCCGGGCTGAAGGGTGTGAGCTGTATTTCGAACGACATTCGCGAAGTGCAAGCGGAAGCGGCCAAGGGCCATGCTTCGGCGCAGATGGCGGTGGACGTTTTTATTGCGAGCACGCGGCATTGGATTGGCAGCTACTTTTTTGAATTGAACGGCGCGGACGCGATTGTGTTCACGGCCGGCATCGGCGAGAACCGCCCGGAATTGCGCGAAGCGATTTGCGCGAACCTCGACCAACTCGGCATCGTGATTGATACGGCAAAGAACAATTCCACCAAAGCGCAGGAGGCCGTGATCAGCGCCGCGAATTCGCGCGTGAAAGTTTTGGTGATTCCCACGAACGAAGAGCTTGTGGTCGCGCGCGAAGTAAAAAGATTTCTCGAAAACTCAACATCTGCGTCACGCAACACGGAACGCGCAGCACGTCCCGAACTCTCAACTCTCAACTCATAACTACAAACGAATTATGGCACATCAAGCAATCGGACTCATTGAAACGCGCGGCCTCGTCGCTCTCGTCGAGGGCACGGACGCGATGCTCAAGGCGGCGAACGTCGAGCTC
>DASZPR010000053.1:0-1552 GCA_035550235.1 Verrucomicrobiia bacterium
GTTTTTTTGAATCGGGAATATGAAATACCGCTGGCCAAGGAGCCGAAAGTAATTATCGATGCCGGAGCAAACGTAGGCTACGCCTCGGCGTTTTTCGCGGTGCGCTATCCCGCCGCGAAAATCATCGCCATCGAACCCGAAGCCGCGAATTTTCAATTGCTCAAGCAAAACACCGCCGCCTTTTCCAATGTGACGGCGATCCAGGCCGCCCTTTGGCCCACGTCCGGCCAGGTGAATTTGCTGGACCCGGGAATGGGCTCCTGGGGATTCGAAGCCGCGGACGCCGGGAAGAGCCCGGCCAATGCCCGCAACCTTGGTTCCGTTCGCGCGGTCACCGTGGATGAACTGATGACTGAATTCAAACTGCCTTATATCGATATTTTGAAAGTCGACATTGAAGGCGGCGAAAAAGCATTGTTCGCCACGCCACCGGAATGGCTGAAGCAGGTAGGAGTCGTGGTGATTGAACTTCACGACTATCGCCACGTCGGTTGCTCGCGGAATTTCTTTATTGCGACGCGCGATTTCGACCGGGAATTCCGCCAGGGCGAAAACGTCTTCATGCTGCGGAACGACTACGTCGCCCTGTAGCGGCGGTCTGTGACCGCCGCCATCCTCAGAAAAACGGAATTGAACTTCGCCGCAACCCGCCCATAACATCCTCATGTGGGCCAGGGATTTCAGTTAACATTCTCACTTTGTAACAATTCCCTACGCTCGCGCGTTGTATCCCGTGACCGTGATACGCGAACTTGAATTTAAAGTTCTCTGCCAGCGGCATAGCGATGAAATCTACCGCTTCGCGCGGTCCTTGCTTGGCAACGAAGCCGATGCGGAGGACGCCACGCAGGAAGTGCTGTTGCGGCTCTGGAACCATTTGCCGAAAATGTATCCCTTTAATCTCAAAGCCTGGTTGATGCAGGCGACGCGGTTTTATTGCCTCGACCAGATTCGCCGCCGCACCAACCCAGCCGCGCCCGCCCTCACGGACGACGAAATTCTCGACGCCCATCCCGACGAACAAGCAACCGATCCCAGCCACGCCGCCGATTCCACGTTTCGCCTGGAGCAAGCGCACAATCTGCTGCTCAAGCTGCCCGAGAATCTCCGGAGCGTTTTTGTTCTCTACGAAGTCAACGGCCTGCGCTATCGGGAAATCGCGGAAGTGCTCGGAATCCCGATTAACAGCGTCAAAGTGTATCTCTCGCGCGCACGCGGAAAACTTTCCCAACTGGTCACCGAGGAGGAGTTATGCAACCGGACCTGCAACGAATAATAAGCGAATTAAAAAAAGAAACCTGCCCGCAACGCATCCGTGACCAGGTCCGCGGGCGGATCGCGGCCAGAGAATCGGCGGCCCCCCGTTTGCGTTACGCAATTCCGGCGGTGTTTGTCGCCATCGTCCTGGTGTGCGGCCTTCTCGTGGGGCAATGGCGGATGCGTGAAAACGCCCGGGAACAGGCGAAATTGGCTCAACTGACACGGGAGCGCGTCCACGTGGCGCACCAGGCGGAGGAAGCTTTGGGACTCGTTGGGAGCGTTTTGATTGATG
>DASZPR010000054.1:0-5285 GCA_035550235.1 Verrucomicrobiia bacterium
ACCATCCCCCGTTGCCCATCCAAGCGTCGCCAACACGATATCATAACGGTTTTCCGAAAGCACCGTGGCGCCGGATTTCAGTGATAACACCAGTTGCGCATCCACGCGCGGAGCGGGAAGCGAGTCGGGTGTTCGGAAACTCACGTTCAACCAGTGATTGGAATAGAAGCCAACGGGCGGAACTGCGAGCGAACCCTGGCTCAAGACGTTGTTTCCCACGCAAAACGCCCAGTGAAGTTCTGTCCCCGGCGTGGCGGTGCTTTCCTCCGAATCGTTGATGATACAAATCCTGCGGGAAATCGTTTTCCCGGAATAAAAATGCCGGCCATACAGTTCCGCACTCACAAGCACGGGCTGCAACGCAGTTTTGAGACCATCGTAGGCGAGCCAGGGTTGAATGTCGTTCGCATTCCAGGCACTTCTCAACCAGGTGAAATAAGAGAAGGACAAAATTCCCGCGGTTGAGTCGTGGTTCGCGCGCCGGAAAGTTTCCATCAATTCCTTGGTCATGAATGCCTGACGGGTCAGGAAGATTGCCGGATCCGCATTTTCATACGCGTCCTCGCCGACAAAAGCCTGCGGGGTGTAATGCTTGAATAAATAAAATCGCGCGGCGTGCCCGTCGTCACTTCGTGGATAACCGGTCGCCATTTCCTGACTGATCAATGGACGCCCGGAGGTGTAAAACTGCGTGCCAAATTCTCCATCATAGAAGTGAAAGAACGACTCATTGTACCATCCGTAATAACGATGCACGTCGTCCACATCCCCGTCGTCAAAACCGTTGGGTTTGACCGTGGAACGATATCCTTTCGCCGCTTCCTTCCGGTCATAAGCGGAGTCTGCAACGACCGGACGCGTGGAGTCCGCGGCACGCATCGCCTTGATCATATCATCGAGAATGATCCATTTTTTCTTCAATCGAACCGGGTCGTTCTCGTCGAGGACCGGAAATTTCATTTCATTATTCACCGTCCACAAAACCAGGCTGGGATGGTTGCGGTGTTCCTGGATTAGCGACAAAAATTCGTCCTTCCAAATTTTCAACAAGTTCTGGTCAGGGGGCTCGCCGGTGAGCATGAGCCAGGGCCAGGTGCCTTCATACGAAACCGCCATCCCCTCCTCATCGGCAGCGTCCAGCCAGGTGGTCGTGAACGGCACGATATGCGACCGCGTCGCCCGCACATTTCCTTCCCGCGCTATCTGGATGAAACGCCGCGCGAGAACAGCGTCGTTGGGCCGGAGAGTGTTCGGAAATGGATTGGCTCCGCGAAGCCAATACGGCTGGCCGTTCAGCAAAAATCTGCCGCCGTCCACGATAAAAGTCCGAAACCCGAACCGGACAGAGCTTTGGTCGTCCACCGCGCCCCCTTTTTTCAACCGCAGTTCCAAATTGTAAAGATTGGGGTCTTGCGGACTCCAGAGCCTGGGATCCAAATGCGGTGTGCTAAAACGCACATGTTTCGTTTCGCCCGGTGGCAATTGAATGGCTTGCGGGCCTTTCCCGGCCAACAAGAGCGTTCCATCCTTTACCGAAACAATCGAATATTCCAGGTCTCTGGTTTCGGCGAGTTCAGTGGAATTAGAAACATCCAAATCAATGTTCGCCCCGTGAAGGCTGGGTTGCACGAAAGGTTCGTTGACCCAAACACGCGGAGTGACGATCAATTTCACAGGTTGCCAGATTCCTCCAACGTCGTCCTGAAACATTCCGTGCGGGAGTGAATGCAACATTTTGGAGGTCACTTCCACCGTCACCGCCACGCCTTCGACTTTGTTTTTAGCACCCGATTGCGTGTCCCCTTCACTGATGACATGAACCGCGATGACATTGCGCCCGGGTTTTATCGCCTGGGAAACTTCGTACGCCACCCGGCCAAACATGCCGGCGTGCGTGCCGACCTTGATGCCGTTGACCCAAATTTCTGAAATTTTGGCGATGGCGTCGAAGGCCAGTTCGACATGATGATCCTGGACGCCGTCCGGCAAGTTCACATATTGCCGGTACCACGCCGACTTGGTTTTCCGCCAATCGAAGGTGTAGGATTCAACGCGCCGGTATTCCTGGACATAAAGACTGTCCGCTACGCCTTTGGTTTGCGAAACACCTTTCAGGTCTGGAAAACCGGTTTCGCCATGCAGCCACGACAATCCCGGCGTCCAAAATTGCGGAACCTCCATCACGTGCCAGGCATTGTCGTCTACTGCGGGTGAGCTTGGCTTTTCTTCATTCGCGATCTGATAATCCGGCATGAACAACCAGTTGCCGTCCAGGGAAATTTCCGTGCGCAACGCGCCTAACTTCTCCACCGTTATCGGATGATACGTTGCCCGTTGTGATTGGCGGAGTGCTTCCTTGTCTGGCCGGGGTAGCGCCCAGGTTTTGTCGCCCAACGCGTCGAAGGCTGTTTTTGCTTCGGGCGATAGCGGCGCGACTTGCAACTCAGCGTATTCAGAAGGAAGCCAGCCACCGCCCAAGGCTACGCTCCCTTCCGTCCATGAAGCATCGGCATCCAACGCATTAAGCCGGGGCAATGTTTCGTCGCCTAAATAAATTTGGAATCGATTCCCCGAAATGAGGATTCGCAGTCGATACCAGGTCCCGGGAACAGGTTTGAAATCAAGCGGGGCAAAACCGAGAAACTTTGCGCCGCCGTCCGGAGCGTAACGCGCCAGATAAATATCGTTGTTTTCCCCACCTCGCAGCGCGAAAATGTAGCGGCTGTCCCGGTCACGGCATCGGAAGCCGCCCCACAACTGCACCTGTTCCACCCCGGCCGGAGCGCGCATCCGCAATTGAATTTCCGAATCGCCCCACGCCTGTTTTTCGACGATGTAGCCGCCTTGAAGGGTAATGGAATCCTGGTTGGTGTGTATTTCCAATCGTCCCACAGGCTTCCATTCCCCGCTCAAATGGCCCGGAAACTCGGACTCCGCATTGGCAGAAATCGGCGATGCCACTAACCAACTGATTGAAGCCAACAGCAACAGGGAGGACTGGAACTTCAGCATATTTTTGTATCAATCGAAATTCACGTATGCCCCGGCGTTCTTCTTAACCCCGCTTTGATTTCACGATAGAGTATCAAAACAAATGCGTGAATACTCCATCACGCTACGAAAACTTTCAGGCAGGCAATGCTTATGGTCCGGACAGGCGTTTTTCCGGGGCACCGGAAGATGCCCTGGCAGATTCCTGCAACGCGGGTTGGGGAATTTGATCCGTCACGGGTAAGTCGCCGCGAATCATCCGCGTGGCACTTCCCACCACCGTTAAATAAAAATCACTCGGCAAACCCTCGTACGTTAAAAATTTCGAAACCCCAACCGGAGGATCTTCGGTGCATTTAAATATGGCCGTTCCTTCATTCATTTCGTCAAACATCGCCTGATAGACCATGGTGGCTCCCGCTTGCTTGGCCTGGACATATTGGGTCCATAGAAATTTTCCCTTGAGTCGCGGAATCTGGTCGAAAGGTGAGTGCTGGTTCATGTTGTGCCAGCTGAATCCGGGAAAAACCACGGGCAAAAATTCTTTGCCGTGCTCCTTACACCACGCCATGTCCGGCCCCATCGTGTGTTGCGCATATTGGATCACCTCGTCGGGATTGGTGTACCGTCCGACGGTCCACGGGCTCACGATATCGGCCTTCAGGATTAACTCATGCAACGTCGGATCCTTGTCGCAATCGCGATTCAGGGTGCGCCAATACGCCGGGACGCCTAACATCACCGTGCAGCCTCCGTAATGCGGATCGTCCTTGAGAAATTTCACAAGCTCCAGCCCCTCTTTGGACGTGTAGCGACGGTCACTGAAGCCGAAGCCCCAAACCGCCACGACCGGTCTGCTGGACTGGTGAAGATAAGCAGGGTCCTTGGTGATCTGCATTCGATCCACCAGCAATTTCCAATCATCCATCACCTTCCGCATTTGGCCGCTGCCCATGCCGGATAAATCATACATGACAGCATAAGTGCGGCCGTACAAGTTGGCGCCCTCCCGGCAATGGTCCAATACCACATTCCGGCTGCGAAGACCCTTGGCCGTGCTCAGATCGTTGATAAACCTTTGGACGAACACGCCGTCGACACCATAGTCCTTCATCCATTGAAAGTGACGCAGGACGGTCTTTTCATTGAACGCACTATAAACTTCCGCTGGTTGGCCGTTCGCAAGTCGAAAAGACGTGGGATAACGTTCGTCCTTGCCCAATTCAGTGACATCCGGCCAAAAATCAATTTCGCAACTGCCCGGTTCAAAGCCATTGCGCCCTTTCCAATGAGTCCAACCACGCGCGGCACCGTCACCATTCGCGGTGAACCAACCCTGGTAACCGCACATGACTTTCCCTTCCATAGTCGAGGCATCTACGCCTGGGTGACTGACTCCCATAAAAGGATGCATCGTGCGCTGGATCACGTCAGACATATCCATTTCCGACGGATTGCCCCAATCCTGTTTTTTCGCCAGGTCATCTCCTGACGCAAGGGATTTATCCTCCGCACCCCCGCTATAAATTGCTGCCAGCACCAACCCGGTGACCACCGCCAAACCCAGCCCTGTCCACTTCCTATGATTCAAGATTGCCATTTTAAATATTTCCGTCCAATTCCAAGACCTTTTGTGTGTCGCAAACCGACACCGTTAAAAATTATGTCCGAATCAGGCATATTCTTTCAGTCCGTCATGGCCCTGCCATCCCCGAAACCGGGGAGGAATTTCGTCGTCACCCTCCGCTCAATATCACATCTCCCCGGTTTAGGGGATACTACAAGCGCCGAGTGCCGGTTAGTTCTTTGGGGTCTCCGGCACAAATTCCGCCGGCCGACGACTTTTTGATAACATGAAACTACTGTTAGCCAAGTTCAATTCCGGTCGGATCGTTCTTCACTTTCTCTGCCTTTGTCGCGGAGGTAACAAGCCTTTTCATTGGGCCGGCGTGTGCCGCGAATTCAAAAAAATCTGCCAGGATTTGAGCTTTGTTTTTGCCGCCGCCCTGCTGCCTTTTTTTCTAACTGCCGCCTCGGCCCGCGCCCAGGTGGATCTCGTTAATACTTCGATCGGGAATGTTGGCATTCTTTTAGAACCGACCCGCCCCACCGTTTCGCTTCCCAACAGCATGGTCCGCGTATATCCCGTCCGCAAAGACGGATTGGACGACCAAATCCAATCTTTTCCTTTGACCATCATCTCGCATCGGTTGGGTGAACTATTTTGGATCATGCCCAACCATGGGGCCCCGGACAATCAGGCGTGGAACCAACGGGCCGCCTATGACCAGGAA
>DASZPR010000055.1:0-3879 GCA_035550235.1 Verrucomicrobiia bacterium
CAATGTCATCGTCATGGGGCGCAAAACCTTCGAATCGATTGGCAAGCCGTTGCCAAATCGCGAAACGATTGTCTTGAGCCGTTCGCAATTTTCTTATCCGGGCGTGCGGACGGTTTCAGATTTGAAGCAAATCGATTTGGCTCATGAAGCGCGTGAGGTTTTTATTTGCGGCGGCGGTCAGATTTACGCGCAAGCGCTGCCGTTGTGTTCCGATCTATATCTCACGCTGGTGAAACGTGAGGTTGATGGCGATGCTTTCTTTCCGGCGTTCGAGGACCGGTTTGAGCTGGCTGAAGAGCTGCGCGATACGCCCGAGTTCAAGATTCTGCATTATCGCCAGTGGATTTAGCGTCGCGTTGATTGTTGGAACCCAATTGAATAGGGTTCTGGCGTGAATCTGCAGGTGGCCATTTTGTTGGTAACCTTTGGCAGGATTTTCTTCTGTAGCTGGTAACGCTATGAATGTACGAAGAACGCTACAATCACTGACAACCGGGCTGCTTCTATTGGCCTGCGCCGTTGAAGGCCGTAGCCAAGCCCTAAATCTCACCGTCCTGCACCAATTTACTGCGGGGAACAACGACGGCGCATCCCCGTATTCGGAACTGACGCAGGGCACCGACGGGGTTTTATATGGCACCACGTGGGCCGGCGGCACGAACGCCGCAGGCATCGTTTTCCGCATCAATCAGGATGGCAGCGGCTTTTCAATACTGCATCATTTTGGCGGCGCCGCTGACGGCTCTACGCCGTTTGATGGTGTGATTCAGGCGAGCGATGGGTTCCTGTACGGCACGACTTATTATGGCGGCACGAACAGCAACGGAACGATCTTCAAAATAAATACGAACGCCTCGTTTTATTCCGTTCTTTATCGCTTCACCAATTCGCCCGATGGCGCCAATCCCTACGGCGGCCTGGTGCAGGGTTTGGATGGCGCGCTTTACGGCACCACTTACGGCGGGGGATCGGGACCGGGAACGGTATTTAAAATCAATACCAACGGCAGCGGCTATTCCGTTCTGCATTCGTTCACCAATTTCACCGATGCCACACAGCCGTTTGGGCGACTGGTTCAAGGCAGCAACGGCCTGCTCTACGGCACCACGTACTCGGGCGGGCCGAATATTTTGGGCACCGTTTTCCAGATGGATACGAACGGTTCGAATTACGGGATAATCCATGGATTTGGCGGAGTCTCGGAGGGCTTCTCGCTCGAATGCGGCGTGATCTTGGGAAAAGACGGTTGGCTGTATGGCACAACCATCTCCGGCGGTGACGGGGGCTACGGGACCATATTCAAGCTGAACACCAATGGCTCGGTCTACGCGACCTTGCGCAGCTTCACGAATTCACCGGACGGCGCCAATGGCTACGCGCGCCTCGCGCAGGGCAATGATGGTTTTCTCTACGGCACCACTGCCCACGGTGGGGCCACGAATAACGCCGGAACGATCTTTCGGTTGAATACCAACGGCGCCAATTATTCCGTGCTGTATCGATTCAATGGCAACGGCGATGGCAAGGTGCCCATGGCCGGAATGTTCACGACCGGCAACGGAGTCTTTTACGGAATGACTTTGATGGGCGGCGCGACGAATGGCGGCTTCGGCACCATTTACCGGTTCGCCATGGTTCCGGTTCTGGCAATCGATTGCTCGACGTCGTCCGCCCCGTTGCTCACGCTGAACGGTTTCGCGAATCAATCCTGTCGTGTGCAGGTGAGCAGCGATATGGTCCATTGGAGCGACCTGGCCAATGTGTCCCTCACCAATGGCACCGCCCAGGTGCCTGATTCCAACAATGCGCCGGCCCGGTTTTATCGCGCGCTCATACCGTAACGATTGGATTGTTCGAAAGTGCGACCTGAAATCGCTCAATCTTCGTAAATCGCAAAATGAAGTTTGAACTTTGACTGGCGCGGCGGGTCTCTAGACTGCGCGCGTGTCAAAGATGTTGAAATCATCCGGCGCCATGGCGCTGGCCACTCTCATCAGTCGATTGCTCGGCATGGTGCGGGAGATGGTTTATTACAGCTTCATGGGCGTCGGTTGGGTGAATGATGCGTTTCAACTGGCGTTTACCATTCCCAATCTTTTCCGGCGTTTGCTCGGTGAAGGCGCGTTGACGGCCGCGTTCATTCCCATCTTCAAGGAAAAGGAAAAAGTGCATGGCGAAGCCGAAATGTGGCGCGCTTCCAATGCCGTGATTTCCGGCCTGATCGTTGCCGCCTCGGCGGTGATCGCGCTTGTGCTTCTGGGCGTCTCAGTAGCGCTCGCGTTTCATCACTTTGAGCCGGCGACCGAACTCATGCTGCGCCTGCTGCGCGTGATGTTCCCCTATATGCTGCTTGTCTGTCTCACCGCGGCGCTCATGGGCATGCTGAATGCCCGGGGGCATTTCTTCATTCCCGCGATGGGCGCCGCCACACTGAACGTCGTCATGATTTCCTCCGTCCTCTGGCTCGCCCCTAAATTTGCGACGGACCTGCCGCCGGACGAACGATTGCCCCACCAGATTTTCGCCCTCGCCATTGGCGTGCTTGCGGCGGGTGTCGCGCAGGCCTCGTTTCAATTGCCCACGTTGTATCGCGACGGCATTCGTTTTCGCTGGGTTTCTCCGTGGCGCGATGAAACCGTCCGGCGCGTAGTCGTGCGCATGATTCCGGGCGCGATCGGCGTGGCGGCGTTTCAGATCAATGTGGCGGTGGTGCAATTACTCGGCTTCCAGTTCGGCAATGGCATCGTGTCCTCTTTCAACGGCGGCGTGCGCCTGATGGAATTGCCGCAGGGCATGTTCGGTATTTCGCTCGCCACGTACCTATTGCCCACGCTCTCGGGACTGGCGACGGACAAAAACTACAAGGAATTCCGTTCCACCTTGAAGCATGGTTTGGCCACGTTGATTTTCCTGAACCTCATCGCCGCGGTATTAATGGTGGTGCTGGCAGTCCCGATTGTACGGCTGCTATTCGAACGCGGCAAATTTGACTCCTTCGCCACGGATAACGTCGCTCTTGCCCTGATGTGCCTCGCGCCTGGCCTGGTGGCCTTTTCTTCGGTCAATATTTTCGCGCGCGCGTTTTACGCCTTGGGCGACACGCAGACACCGATGAAAATCAGCATTGGCTGCCTCATCCTGAACCTGGCGCTCGCAGCCGCCCTGATTTTTCCCTTCAGGCAAGGAGGTCTGGGCCTCGCAAACACCGCCACATCCATTTGCAACGTGAGCCTGCTGGCTTTTTTCCTGCGGAAAAAAATGGGAAAACTTGAGATGGAATCCCTGCGCGCCACGTTCGCGCCGCTATTTATCGCCGCGGTTGTGGCTGGACTGGTCGCTTGGGGAGGTTGGCGCCTATGGGAAGGTCATTTAGGCCATCACAATCTCGCGCTGAAAATCGGTGCTGTCTTTATCCCCGCCACGGCAGCCGGAATCGTGTATTGGGCGATCGGAATAGCGGCGAAAATCCCGGCGGCACACGAAATTCTAAGTTTTGTGTTTGCGAAGATTTCGAAGAAAGGCGGACCGACGCACTTATAATGTTCGTGACGAGGTAAAACACGCAATACGGAACACGAAACACGCCTTCCACCATCCTTGACACCCAAAAGTTCACTGATATGCTCCCGCGTTCCGATTTTGGGGAATTTTCCCGAACTCGTTGATGGCGCGTATTAATGCGTCTTTTTAACTAAATACGATTTTATGAAACGACAGTATCAACCGTCCAAACGTCGCCGGGTCCGTCAGCATGGTTTCCTGGCCCGCAAGAGCACCAAGAGTGGCCGCGCCACTTTGGCCAACCGCCGTCGCCAGGGCCGTAAACGCCTGACGCCGGTGTAATCGGCCATGCCCGCCGAGCCGCCCAGGTTGACGTTC
>DASZPR010000056.1:0-6108 GCA_035550235.1 Verrucomicrobiia bacterium
TGCAGTTTCGCCCAATGGCCGTTATCTCGTGGTCGCGAATACCGGCAGTGACACGCTTTCAGTCATCGACACGCGCGAAGATAAAATCGTGGAAAAAATTTCCGCGCGCCAGGATCCCGGCGATTTATTCGGTGCGCAGCCCAACGCGCTGACGTTCGATAAACGCGGCAAAATTCTCTTTTGTTGCAACGGCACGCAAAACGCCGTGGCAATGTTTCAATTCAAGCCGGGCGAATCAAAACTGCTCGGACTGATTCCCGTCGGCTGGTTCCCGGGCGCAATTGTGCATGACCCCCAACGCAACAAGATTTACGTCGCCAACATCAAGAACATTGGCGACACCAAACAAAAAATGCAGGCCGGCACGGCGCTCGGTTTTAATACCAAACAATATTCGGGATCCCTTTCGTTCGTGGCCGTGCCACCGGCCAAAGAACTTGCCGCCTTCACCAAAATCGCGCTCGCAAATTTACGTTACCCGCTGCTCGCGCAGGCCAAATTGCCGCCGCGTGCCGACGCGCCTGCTCGCCCGGTGCCGGAGCGTGTGGGCGAACCGAGCGTGTTCAAGCACGTCATCTACATCATTAAAGAAAACCGCTCGTACGACCAGGTGCTGGGTGATATCACGAATGCCAATGGCGACCCGGACCTCTGCATTTTTGGGGAGCGCGTCACGCCGAACCAGCACAAGCTCGTTCGCGAATTTACACTGCTCGACAATACGTATTGCTCGAGCATTCTGAGTGCGGACGGCCATAACTGGACCGACACGGGGATTGCCACGGATTACGTGGAGCGTTCCTTCGCCGGCTGGCCGCGGAGTTATCCTTCCGGCGGCGAGGTCGATTGCGCAGACGCGCTGGCGTATTCATCCGCCGGTTTCATCTGGGATGACGCGCTGGCTCGTGGAAAAACTTTTCGCGATTATGGCGAATTCACCACCAGCCACAATCATTGGACTGACACGAAACGGAAGAAGGCGTTTTCATTCCTCGACGCGTACCACGATTACCTCGGCGGATCGAACGAAATCACCTATACCTGCGAACCTGACGTAGAAAGTTTGCGCCCCTACATTCGAGCCGATTGGCCAAGCTGGTCACTGGACGTGCCCGATCAGGTGCGCTGCGCGAAATTCATCGAAGACCTGAAGCGACATGAGCAGGACGGCGCATTCCCCGACTTCACCATCATTTGGCTGCCGAACGACCACACCAGCGGCACGAAAGCTGGTTCGCCCAAACCGGAAGCGCAAGTGGCGGACAACGATTTGGCGTTCGGAAAAATTGTTGAAGCCGTGAGCCATAGCTCGTTCTGGAAGGACACTTGTATTTTCGCGGTCGAAGATGATCCGCAAAACGGCTGGGATCACGTGAGCGGTTACCGCACCACCGCTTACGTCATCAGCCCTTACACAAAGCGGCATACGGTGGTGAACACGCAATACAACCAAACCAGCATCTTGCGCACGATGGAACTCATCCTCGGTTTGCCGCCCATGAACCAGATGGACGCGACCGCCACTCCGATGTTCGATTGCTTCGCCGCAACACCAGATTTGACGCCATTCGATTCCGTAACCAACAACGTGCCGTTGGATACGATGAATCCGCCGGCAAGAAGAGTTGCGGACGCACAACTTCGCAAAGATGCTTACGTTTCCGCGCAACTGCCCCTGGCCGCCGCTGATCAATGTCCAGAGGACGTGCTGAACCAAATCCTCTGGCGCGCAATGAGGGGCACGCAAGCGCCGTTTCCTTCCTGGGCTGTGAGAACGGTAGATGATGATGATTAAACAAGATTCAGCGTTTAGTCGTATATATCAAATCGGCAACGACCATCCGATGATCTGAATTCACTGTCCGATGCACTATGGTTGAAACAGGCTGAAAATGTTCATCGCACCAGATCTGATCGATCCGGATGAAAGGAAAGTCGTTAACCAGCGTATCCCCCCAACCGTGGCCCGCCGTGCGGAACGTATCTCGAATTCTTGCGGGTAAAATTCGAAACAGCTTGTCGCCGGCAGGCAAATTAAAATCGCCGCCGAGGATGATAGGAACATCCGCCGGAATTTTTTCCACTTCGCGGGCGAGCCATTGGAATTGTTCGCGTTGATGTTTTCTATTTTCGCATTGTTCCCGCCAACAACCAGGCGACCACAAATCGGCGCGAATGCCGTACGGTTTTAGACGAACGGCAAACACGTCTACTTCGAGGCCCGAAGGCAATCGAATCCGCGCGTGATTAAAAGGAGCGCTCTCGGAATTTTCCATCGATACTGGCGTGAGCTTTCCACGCGTAACAATGCTCACATCACTACCGCTGAGATTCTCCGCATCCGGGCCGAGAATTTTAGGCGCAATCCGTTGGATGATGGGGCGCAACGGTGTTTCTTCAAATAGCACTATATCTGGATTGTACTGAGCGACCTCTGCCGCAGCTTTTTCATCACCGGCGGCGCAGTTCAATGAAATGACGCGCACGACTTTTGCGTTGTTGTCGACCGCTCCAGTTTGAAAGCGCAACACGCTTCGCCATTCTTGAACGAAGAGCACAATGTAAAAGAGCCAAAGACTGACTGCGATGAGTGCTATACCTTTACGTTGGTGAACGAAACCTAAAACGGCAAATAAAAGACCGGGCACGATCCAAAGCCATCGGGGAAGAACGAGAATAGCAGCACAGGCGTCCGGCTGAATCCAAAAGATGAACGCGATCACGAAACATAAAACGATGGAACCTCCGGGAACCACCGCCTGAAACCAAACCGATCTTCGAGACAGATTTAATCGCTGAACAATTGGCGCCATAACCGGGGCGCTCAATCCTCTGAAAACAAATATTCCAAATCGGTCTTCGACAAGCTGCGTGCGAAGCCTTCTTCACCGAGCACATCGGAGATCGTCTGGGCTTTGCTTTGTTGCAGTTCCCAGATTTTTTCTTCGACGGTTCCGGGGGAAATCAGCCGGTAGGCATTCACGGTTTGGGTCTGGCCGATACGGTGCGAGCGGTCAATGGCCTGTGCCTCGACAGCGGGGTTCCACCATGGATCGTACAGCACCACATAACTTGCAGTCGTGAGATTCAGGCCGGTGCCGGCGGCACGAAGACTGAGGAGGAACACCGCGGCGTTCGTATCGTTTTGAAATGCGCTGACCACTTCCTGGCGGTCCTTGGTCTGGCCCGTGAGAATGTGCGTGTTAATGTTGTGCGTTTTGCACTCCTTCTCGAGCAACTCGAGCATCTGCACAAATTGGCTGAACACGAGCACCTTCTGGCCTTCAGCGACCAGCGAATCGAGCAATTCGAATAATGTCTCAGTCTTGCCCGAGGCGGAATCGTTGCCGACGAGTTTTGGATGGCAGCAAATCTGGCGCAATCGCGTGAGCGCGGCGAGCACATGCATCTTGCTCTTGTTGATGCCCTGCGTGGCCACCACCTGCATGACTTGGTCGCGGCTGCGGCGCAATTCCGCGAGATACAACTTGCGTTGCTCTTCGCCCAACTCGCAATCTCGGCGCTGCTCGATACGGTCCGGCAAATCCTTCGCCACGTGCTTCTTCAAGCGGCGCAACAACAGCGGACGCAGCTTGGCCGAAAGACGACGGCGAGCGATGCGTTGCGCAGATTCGGCATTCTCCCCGCCGCGGGGCTCGTAGGTTTCGAGAAAATGTTCCTGCGTGCCGAGGTAGTTTGGCTGCACAAAATCCACGATGCTCCACAGGTCGAGCAACCGATTTTCCAACGGTGTGCCGGTGAGCGCGAGACGATGCTCGGACTTCAATTGCTTCACTGATTGCGTGACCTGCGCGCCAGGATTCTTGATGAACTGCGCTTCGTCGAGAATCACCGTGCGGAACGCGAATTTATTCAACTCCTCAAGGTCGCGACGCAGCAAGGCGTAATTGGTCACGATGATGTCGTGCTGCGGAATCTTTTTACGCAAGCCGTGCCGCGCGGCGCCGCTTTCGAGCACGAGCACTTTCAAATGCGGCGTGAACCGTTCCGCTTCGCGCCGCCAGTTGTGCAGCACGGACGCGGGACAAATGACCAGTGACGGCTTGTGATTCTTTTTGTTCTGCTGCTGCAACCACGCCAGCCATGTGAGCGTTTGCAAGGTTTTGCCGAGGCCCATGTCGTCGGCCAGGATGCCCCCGAGCCGGATTTGCGTGAGATGGCAGAGAAAATCGAAACCGTCTTTCTGATACGGCCGCAGCCCCGCCGTGACCGAACCGGGAAGTTCCGTGGACGGAACGCCTTTGAAATTCTTGAGGTTCTCGCGCAAGGTGGCCGCCGCCGGGGAGTCCGCAAAACGCTTCAGGCTTTCCTCGTCGAGATGCGCGGCCTGCTCGAGCCCGATGCGTTGCGCTACGGGAACGAGGCCGTCGACACCAATATCCGCCATGGCTTCGTGCGCAGATTGGACGGCGTTGGTGTCCAGTTCCACCCAGCCCGAATCCGGCAATTTGACGAACCGACTGGTCGCCGCCGCGAGACGCTGCAAATCCGCCGCGGAAAGTTTCAACCCTTCCTGCTCCCATTCGGCGGAGACCGAAAGCCAATCGATACCGCTGCCTTTGACGATCAGGCGCGGCTTGAGCTGGCGCGGCGCGAGGAACAGCCGATGGAACGCTGGATTGCCGAGGCACTCCACGTCTGCCGGACGGCTCGCCCACGCGCGCGCGAGCAGGCCGAGAAAATTTTCATTCGCGTCGCCGACCCACAAGCCCGGTTCCGGGGTGAACCAATCCAATTGCCGCAGCCATTGCGTCGCCGGTTCTAGCCGCGGATCATCAAGAATTTCCGGTTTGTCATTCGGGCGCTTTTTGGATTCGTGCGATAGCCAATCGTGGCCATTCCAAAACCAAACGCTGTTATCACGCTGGCTTTTCGCGAGCAATCGAAGCCGAACAGTGTCGTCCAGCAATTCAAAAATGAATTGCGGCTTTGCCGGATGCGCGACACACAATTCTTCCCAATCCAAACCGTGGCTCGATTGTGTGCGGCGCAGGTGCGTGAGCAACCGGTGGCTCAGCTTGCGCACCGGGACCGCCGGGCGATCTTTCCACAGTTCGAGCACCGAAGGCGGTGGTGCATTGCGCAGCAGATAAAAGTGATTTCCGGCAAGCGCGAGCGGCGGCTGGCTGGAAAAGAAATGAACGTCCGGCAACGCATGCACTTTGCCGTCGGGCAATTTGAGTTGGTGCGTGAATGCCAGGTCGCGGCCTTCGCCGTTTTCCAAGTGTGGCATCAGTTCCGCAATCTCACCGTGAAACTGCAGCGGCTTTTGGTCCTTGGCCGATTCCAGCCGCGCGGTGTGCCCCCAATGCGCCAGCCAGTGCATCAATTCCGCGTTGGACAAAATCAGTGTGTCATCACCGTCCTGCCGGTTAGCATGCGTATGGGCCAGCCATTGGATGAATTCCCAATCGTGCGGCGGAAACAATTCCTGTTCGTGTGCCGCCCGGGTGGTCAATTCGATCATGTCCTGCAATGACCGAAGTTTTTCCCCGGTGCGCGGCCGCATCAGATGGAATTGAACTGCAAGACGAAAGCGGGACGGATTATCCACGTCGGGTTGAGGCTGGCAAATCACCCGCAGCGTGGCGCGGGGCGAATCCAGATGCACCGGCTTCGGCGGAAACAGCCAATGTTCCAGTTCACGAATGAGCTTTTGCTCCTGCTCGGCCTCTTCGACTTGCGCGAACCGATTGAGATTGGCATGCGCGGATAATTCCGTGGGCGGCGAGCGGCGAGCGCGCAAAAAGAGAAAGGCCAGTTCTTCCAGGCGCGATTTCCCCTGCGCTGCCAGGAGACGCGGCCACCAATCCGTGGCGGGAAAATCCCGACGGGAAAGCGAGAGCTTCTCGAAGTAATCCTCGAGCAACAACCAGGCGCGCTGCGAATCGGCACACGTGGAAAAACTATTCAACAGTTCTTCTCGTTCAGCGACGGCCGATTTCGAATCGGAAAGTTCGCGCCGAAGATCGGCGAGCGCCCCGTAAGTCTGTGAAAGGACCTTCTGGTGCGCGTCGTATTTCGTGCTGCCTGTGCGCGAGCCGTTTCTATTTCTACTAAGAGCCTTTGCCATTCTGATTAAAAGCA
>DASZPR010000057.1:0-1670 GCA_035550235.1 Verrucomicrobiia bacterium
GATAATAACAGGCGAACGGCGGATTTTTGGTGATGTCCCACAACGGCTGGTCGAAGCCATACCAGTTTACGTTGAACCCGTAAGGATCAAGCGGATGCGATTGGATGTGCTGCGCGACCCACATAAAAAGCGGGTCATCGATGTGGAAAGGTTTGCCCAGATACGGCAGAAGGGCGAGCACCGTCGCAACCGCCAGGAGCATTGCCGGCTGTTGTTCGAACCACTCCACCCAAGCGCTTTGCGCCGTGGCACGGGCCTGCGGCTTGGGCGCTGCCATGTTATTGTTTCACGACTTTGACCGCGCCCGTGGTTGGATCGTAATCAATCTTCATCCCGTATGGAGCTTCCGGCACTTTCGAAATATATTTCTCCTGCACCAGTTCGTTGAGGTCTTTCGGGTAGCGGCCTTTGTCGACCTGAAACTGATCAATCGCCGGCTTCAAAGTAGCCATGTCAGCGGTCGCGCCGGCATTCCGCTCCGCCTTGGCCATCGCGCCGATGTAAGGGACGTTGTCCGCCTTCGTGGCGTTGTCCCCCGCGTTGGTGGAAGACGTTTGCGAGGAACTGCTGGATTGGCCGCAGCCCGTTGCAAGAAACAACGCAAGCACTGGAAGTAGAACGATGCGTTTCATACGTACAATGTACCTCGCGGCCTCCAAATTCCAAGCCCACAGTGACGCGCCCTACCTCGAGGCTCTTTTTGTTACGCGCTCTTAATCTGAAATGAGCGCTCCGCCCTGGCCAAAAAAAGAGCCGGACAGTACATTGTCCGGCTGTGATTTCCAAATAACTGGAAAATAAATTACGGGGCGTTCGTGCTCGGCGTGGCCGGAGCAGCATTCGTGCTCGTCGCGGGAGGCGTCGACGAACTGCTTTCTGAATTATTGCAACCGCTCACCACCGCGCTCAAAGCGAGGCCCAATAGCACCACCAAGGATAGTTTCTTCATAGGTAGTCGTAACCTTTCCTGATTCCCCAAAAAGCACAAGTAAATAATCACCCCATATCCATAACAATCTCGCGCGCCTCTCGGATGAGGTCCAAGTCCTCCACCAGGTTGCCAAAACGAAAGTTCGGCATGCCGCTTTGCTCACGGCCGAGCAACTCTCCCGGCCCGCGCAGCTTCAAATCTTCCTCTGCGATTTTGAAACCGTCCGTGGTTTGCTCCAACACTTTGAGCCGCGCGCGCGTGACCGGATCTTTCGCGTCCGAAATCAAAATGCAAAACGATTCGTGCGCACCGCGTCCAATGCGACCGCGCAACTGGTGCAATTGGGCCAGGCCAAACATCTCGGCATTCTCGATCAGCATCAGCGAGGCATTCGGCACGTCCACGCCCACTTCGATCAGCGAAGTCGCGAGCAGCACGTGGGTTTTACCCGCGCGAAACTCCGCCATGACTTGTTCCTTCTCCCGCCCGCTCAATCGCCCATGCAACAGGCCAACTCGAAATGGCGCAAGCAGCCTGGTAAGGTTCGCAAATTCTTTTGTGACCGCCTTGATGCCGCTATCGCCCGTGTCTTCCACGCGCGGATAAACGACATAGGCCTGCCGCCCCGCAGCGAGTTTCTCACGCACGAACTCCCACACCTTCGGCAATTTTTCAGCGGCGCGAACGAGGGTTTTGACCCGTCCCCGGCCCGGCGGCAATTCATCAATGGCTGAAAAAT
>DASZPR010000058.1:0-2802 GCA_035550235.1 Verrucomicrobiia bacterium
GAAAATCTTCAGGCGATTGTGCAGGCCTGGTATCCGGGAGAGCAGGGCGGCCGTGCGGTGGCCGATGTTTTGTTCGGTGACGAAAATCCCGCGGGCCGTTTGCCGGTGACATTTTATCGGGCGACCACGGATTTGCCGGACTTCGAAGATTATTCCATGAGCAATCGCACCTATCGGTATTTCAAAGGCAAACCGTTGTTCGCCTTTGGTCACGGGCTGAGTTATACGCGATTCAGCTACGCAGGCGCGAAATTGGAGAACGCGAAATTAAAATCGTCCGACACCGTGAAATTGACTTTTATGCTGGAGAACAGCGGTAAATCTGACGGAGATGAGGTAACCCAGGTTTATTTTCGGCACGTCAAATCCTCCGTGCCGCAGCCCAAAGAATCACTGTGCGGTTTTCAGCGAGTCCATCTCTCAACGGGGCAGAAAAAGCAGATGACTTTCAAAGTTCCGGTGAACCGTTTCCGTTACTGGGACACGGGAAGAAAACAATACGTGGTCGAACCGGGTGATTACGAATTACTCGTTGGCGCGGCGTCGGATGACATCCGGCAGCGCGCTTCTTTTACAATCGAAAACTGAAATTACTGAGTGAAATTCCTGAAAATGAAAAAACTCGCAATCTGGACGGCTCTTTTTTTTGCGTTGCCGATCGCTTCAACCGCCCTGGCGGAAAAGACTGTGTATCATCGGACGTTCGCGCCGGAAGCAGGGTTGGTAAGCGCTTACGAGCAGCCATGGCGCGAGGAAATTTGCCTGAATGGAAGCTGGAGCTTCCAGGCCGACAAGGATACCGGAGTTCCTGGTGAAACTGTTCCGCAACTCGGCGATTGGGACAAAACCGCCATCAAGATTCCGTCGCCCTGGAACGTCAATTCGTTTTCGATGAATTTGAACGGGCAGGGCGGTGATTTTCTCGCCTATCCTTCTTATCCGAAGGAATGGGAGTCAGTTCAGGCGGCCTGGATGAAACGTTCTTTCGCGATTCCGAAGGCTTGGAATGGAAAACGCATCGTGTTGCATTTTGGCGCTGTCGCCGGCGACATGATGGTTTACGTGAACGGAAAAAAAGCCGGGGAGGGATTCGATATTTTCTTCGCGCAGGATTTCGACGTGACGGATTTGGTTTCTCTCGGTGCGGAAAACCAGGTGTTGGTGAAGGTGATCGCCCCAAAAGTTTTCGACAAACGCGGACGGTTTGGGCGTCGCGAATATCTTTCCGGCTCTTTTTGGGGCACGCACATTGCCGGGATCTGGCAGGATGTTTTTCTTTTGGCGGAGCCGAAAGTGTCGGTGGCGGATGTCTTCGTGCAACCGCTTTTGGACAAAAACGAATTGCGGGTCGAAGCCACGATTGAGAACCACAGTTCGGCCCCGGTAACCGTCTCCGCCACCGGAGTTGTTCGCGAATGGCTCAATCTTACCGGCAAATCGGTGGATGAAACGCCGGAGGTGAAATGGAAACTCTCCGACAAAGACCAGCTAAAGCTTTCCGATTCGTCCGCAACGCTCGCGCCGGGCGAATCGCGCCAGATTGTTCTCCGAGCAGCCGTGAAGGGTGAACTGAGGACCTGGAGTCCGGATGTTCCGAATCTTTATGGCTTCCTGCTGGATCTTTCGGTGGACGGCAAGAAAGCGGATGTGAAATATCAACGCTTTGGCTGGCGGCAATTTACCTTTGCTGGCAGCAAGCTGCTCCTGAACGGCCAACCGATCGTGCTCCACGGCGATTCATGGCATTTCATGGGCGTGCCGCAAATGACCCGTCGTTATGCGTGCGCCTGGTTTCGTTTGCTCAAAGATGCCGGCGCGAATTCCGTCCGCCTGCATGCCTCGGTCTATCCTTCTTTTTATCACGACATGGCCGACGAAATGGGAATCACCATCCTGGATGAATCCGCGATTTGGGCGAGCGACGGCGGGCCCAAAGCGGACAGCGATTTGTTCTGGGCGAATTGCCGCACGCACGTGTCGGAACTAGTGCGTCGCGACCGCAACCATCCCTCCGTGTTTGGCTGGAGCGTCTGCAATGAAATTCTGCCGGTGCTGCGTGGTGTCTGGCACGCGCCGCAAACGATGGTGGACCATTGCCTGGATGAAATCAGCGTGTGGCGGGACATCTGCCACACGAACGACCCGACGCGCGATTGGATTTCAGGTGATGGTGAATTCGATGCGAACGGCCGCCTTGCGACGGTTTGCGTTCACTACGGTGGCCAGGAGGAAATGCGCCGGGCGGCCGCCTCCGGCAAACCTTGGGGCGTCGGGGAAACCAGCATGGCCTATTACGGCACACCCAAGCAGGTCTCGAAATTCAACGGCGGCCGGGCATACGAATCACCGCTGGGCCGCATGGAAGGACTGGCCTACGAATGTTACGGCTTGCTAAGCACGCAGCAAAAATATGGCGCCGATTATCAAAGTGTTTTCAACATCGTGTGGTATGGCGTGCAGCCGTTGCCGTTCGGTAAAGCCGATCTGACACAGCCACCGTCACCTGACGATGGGATTTTCTTTGGCGATTTCCTCGAAGGCGTTCCGGGAATGCAGCCGGAACGGCTGGGACCGTATGTCTCGACGTTGAATCCCGGCTACGATCCTTCCCTGCCACTGTATCGTCCGTGGCCAATGTTTGACGCGATCCGGGATGCAAATCGTGGAGTCACCAATTCGCCGTGGGCGACGCCGCCCGTGGAATCAGCCAATGCTTCTTCGTCAACCAACGGCACGGAGGTGCTGGCTTATCTGCCACAAAATGGAAGCGCCCTCATGCAGAACCTAAAAAAGTCTGGTGTC
>DASZPR010000059.1:0-6505 GCA_035550235.1 Verrucomicrobiia bacterium
CGGGCCGGATTTGCATCGCGTCGGCGGAAAATATCCTGACGCGTGGCATTACAACCATTTGGAAAATCCGCGGTCCACATCGCCTGGTTCCATCATGCCGAATTATCCATGGCTGCTGAGCCAGAAGCTCGACACCACTTCGCTGCCGGCCCGCATCAAGGCGTTGAGAAAAGTTGGCGTGCCGTATCCGGAAGGTTTTGAAAACGGACCGGCGCAAAAGGATTTGCAGGCGCAATCGGAAAAGGTGGTGACGAACCTGAAAACAGGTTCCATCACGGCAGATGGCGACCGAGAAATCATCGCGGTGATTGCGTACCTGCAACGTCTCGGCACAGACATCAAGGCCGCTCCCGCGACTCCGGCTCCAACCCCCGCCCCCGTAGCCCAGACTGCAGCCAAGTGAGGTGACTATGATTGAACACGTTCTACACGACATCGACGGCATCGAACTCTTCGGGATCGTTTCGGTGGCGCTATTCTTCATTTTCTTTACGGGAATGCTGATTTGGGCGATCCGCCTGAAAAAAACATATCTGAAATCCATGCAAGACCTGCCGCTCGACGGCGGCGAGAAAAATTCCAACCACGATCCGATTCATGAATAACGAAAACGAACCCTCCCTTCTCGACCACGAATACGATGGCATTCGTGAACTGGACAACAAGCTGCCTCGCTGGTGGGTCTGGCTGTTTTATGGTTCCATCGTGTTTGCCGCGGTTTACCTGGTGAATTACCACACCCGCTGGGGCAAAGGACAGTTGATGGCGGCCGAATACCAAAATGAAATGAAGATTGGTGACGCGATCAAATCCGCCGCCATGACCAAATTCGAATCCACCATCAGCACGCTGCAGCCTTCGAAAGACCCGGCGATCATTGCGCACGGGCACGAGATGTTTTCGAAATTGTGTGCGCCGTGCCATCGCGCCGACGCCGGCGGGCTCGTGGGGCCGAACCTTTGCGATGATTATTGGATTCATGGTTCGAATTTTTCCGACAACATCACGACCATTTGGAACGGCGTTCCCGCCAAGGGAATGGTGACGTGGAAAAATTCCCTGAAGCCCAACGAGGTTTATGCCGTGGGCAGTTATATCTACACGTTGCGCGGTACGCATCCGGTGAATCCCAAGCCGCCGGAAAACCAAACACCCGTGAAGACCGGGCCGAGCGATTTTGAATAACGTGCCCGCGAACCCACCAGTGAACAAGTCCTCGAAGTCGCCAGTCTCGGTGAAGGAGGACTTTCGTGATCACTTGTCGACGGCGGACAAAGAAGGCCGACGGCAGTGGCTGTACCCGCGGAAACCGCACGGGCGTTATTTCCGCGGGCGCACCTATTTGAGTTGGTTGCTGCTCACTATAATGTTTGCCGGGCCATTCATTCGCATTCGAGGCAATCCCCTGCTCCTGCTGAATTTCGTTGAGCGGAAGTTCGTCATTCTCGGCCAGATTTTCTGGCCGCAGGACATGATTATTTCGGCGGTGACCCTGCTGATTTTCTTCACCGGTATTATTGTGTTCACAGCGGCGTTTGGCCGACTGTGGTGCGGGTGGACTTGCCCGCAAACAGTGCTCATGGAAATGGTTTTTCGGAAAATCGAATACTTCATCGAAGGCGATTCTGCCGAACAACGCGCGCTCAGCAAGGGGCCGTGGACTACAGATAAATTTTTCAAGAAGATCTCGAAACACACGATTTTCTTCGCGCTTTCGTTTGTCGTCGGCAACACGCTGCTCGCCTACATTATTGGGACCGACCAGTTGTTCAAAATCATTACGGACAATCCGGCGAGCCATCGCCAGGGGCTGACGTTCATGATTTTGTTCACGTTGATTTTCTACGGCATCTTCGCCCGGTTCCGCGAGCAGGCGTGCACGTTCATTTGTCCCTACGGCCGGTTTCAATCGGCGTTGCTGGACGAAAACACGGTGGTCGTGGCGTACGATTACAAGCGCGGCGAGAAACGCGCGACCCTGGGCAGCCGCCGAAGTGCGGAAAGCAACATCACCTCGCAGAATCCGCTTCCTCACGTCGGCGGCTACGGGGATTGCGTGAATTGTTTCGCGTGCGTGAGTGTTTGCCCGACGGGCATCGACATCCGGAATGGCACGCAGATGGAGTGCGTGCATTGCACGGCGTGCATTGATGCGTGCGACAATGTGATGGACAAAATCAGACGCCCGCGCGGTTTGATTCGCTACGCGTCGCTCAACGGCATTGAACGCGGCGAGCGGCTGCGCGTGACGCCACGGCTGATCGGTTATTGCGTGCTGCTGACAGCGCTGATGGGGCTTTGGATGGTGCTGGTTTTCTCGCGTTCCGAGGTGGAAACCACCTTGTTGCGCGCACCGGGAGCGTTGTTCCAACAAACTGCCGATGGTCATTTCAGCAATCTCTACACGGTCAAAGTCGTGAACAAAACCTCTCGCGAAGTTCCCATTCAAATGAAGCTGGAAAATACCACCGGCGATTTGCAAGTGATGGGTGAAGACATCGTGGTCGCACCGGAAAAGCTCGCGGAGAATTCGATCCTCATCGTCCTGGACAAAGCTGCGTTGAAGTCCGGGACCACTCCGTTGGTGGTCGGCGTCTATTCGCACGGCAAACGCGTTCAAACCATCAAGACTTCTTTCATCGGACCGCGCGACGATTCCTCCAAATAAACTATGAAAACCACACGAAACTTTTGGCCGCTCGGCATCATCGTGACCTTTGTCGTTTTTATTTCGGGCACGATTGGACTTGTTGTCATGGCCTGCATGCACAGCACGGAGTTGGTGAACAGCAATTACTACGACCAGGAAATCAAATACCAAGCGCGCATCGATAGCGAAGCGCGTACGCAACAGACCGGCGCGAATGTCTCGTACGATCACACCGCGCGGCACATCGTGATTTCGCTGCCGACGCTGCAATCGGCAAAAGACGTCACGGGACAAATTCAACTGTATCGCCCCTCCGCCGCAGGCCTGGACAGGGCATTCAAGTTCGAACCGGCCGCGAATGGAATTCAAACGCTCGATGCCGCCGGATTGCAACCGGGGCTTTGGAAAATTCGCGTGTTGTGGAATGTCGAAGGCCACGACTATTTCATGGATCAAAAAATCATCATTGCGGCATCGTGATGGATTACTGGACAGCATTTGTGCTCGGACTGGTCGGCAGCTTGCATTGCGCGGGCATGTGCGGGCCGCTGGCGCTGGCGGTGCCGGGCTCGACGGTGAGCCCGGGGCGGTTCGCGCTGGGGCGAGTGGCTTATAATGCCGGTCGGATCGCGACCTACTGCGGGCTGGGAATGGTTTTTGGGTTGTTTGGAAAAACACTTCTGCTGGCGGGTGTTCAACGCTGGGTATCGATTTCTCTTGGTGTGGTTTTGATCGTAGGACTTTTTACGTCGCGGAAGCTCGCGCTGTGGAGACCGGTGACGTTGCTGGTGAATCACTTGAAAGCACGCATGTCGGGATTGCTGCGGCAACGTTCGCTTGCCTCAGTCGGCGCGCTTGGTTTGTTGAACGGATTATTGCCATGCGGGTTGGTTTACGTCGCGGCCGCGGGCGCGACGGCCACGGGGCATGTTTTTAATGGCGCGATTTATATGGGGGCTTTCGGCATCGGCACAGTGCCCATGATGTTAGCCATTGGACTGGGCGGAAAACTCGTGCCGCTTTCGTTTCGATTGAAACTGCGCACGGCGATTCCCGTTTCGGTTTTTCTGCTCGGCACACTTCTGATTTTGCGCGGGATGTCGCTTGGCATTCCTTACCTCAGCCCCAATCTGGCGACCGGTTCCTGTTGTCACTGACTATCGTTTTGGGCGGCGTCGATTTCCGCGGAATTTCTCCTTTCCAAATTTTTGCTTCGGACGTGATGCTTGTTCCCAATGAGGCCTGGATTTTGATTGTTTGGGGGCGTGTTGTTGCGGTGGCGGACTGAAGCGCCTGGCTTGCATTCCCGATTCTTTAGCCAACCGGAAATCGACCTGCTTTTTAAAGCTGTCGACCTTGCAGACCTGCACCTGCACTTTGTCACCAAGGCGAATGACGCGGCGATTCCGGCGCCCGACCAATTGGCCGCGCTCGGCTTCGAAGACATAAAAATCATCTTCGAGGCTGGAGAGGTGCACGAGGCCGCTCATCGCCATGCCGGGCACGTCCACGAAGAAACCAAAATTCCGGATATCAATCACGAGCGCGGGATAACGCGGCGGGTTCGGCGATTTCAACTGGCCCTTGAGAAACGCATAGAGCTTCACGTCCTTACTGTCGCGCTCGGCATCGGCGGAATTTCGTTCGGTATCGGAGATATGGTCGGAGGTTTCCTTGAGCGAATGCGTGGGGCCGTGGCTTTTTTGGAATAGCGCGCGGTGCACGACCAAATCGGCGTAGCGGCGAATCGGTGAGGTGAAGTGGGCGTATTTGGTTTTGGCCAAACCATAGTGCCCCAAGGGCTCGACGGCGTAGCGGGCGCGCATCAGGGAGCGGAGAAAACCGATTTTGAGCGCGGCGCCAATCGGGATGGTTCCGAGTTTTTCCAACAGTTTTTGAACCTCGGTGCGTTTGGTCAGATTGCCGACGGGAACATGATGGCTGAGAACGTCCTCGCGGTATTCACGCAAGCGTCGGTCATCCGGCGGCTCGTGCACACGGTAAATGGCCGGGATGTTCAGCTCCATTAACTTGCCGGCCACGGCTTCGTTCGCGAGCAGCATGTATTCCTCGATCAATTGGTGCGAGACGTCGTTCTCGACACGTTCGATGGCGGAGATGCGTCCGTGATCATCGAGGCGGATTTTCATTTCCGGGAAATCGAGGTCGAGCGAGCCGGCTTTGAAACGCAGGCGGCGGATTTTTTGCGCAAGGGCATTCGCATCGTGCAGCATCCGCTCGATGGCATCCGTCGGATCGCGTTGTAGCACCGCCAGCACTTCCTTGTAGGTGAATCGGCGTTTCGAATGAATCACGGCGGGATAGAATTTCGTTTTTAAAACGCGGCCTTCGCCTGAAATTAAAAACTCCACGCATTTCGTGAGGCGATCGACGTTCGGTTTGAGCGAGCATAATTCATTGCTCAACGCTTCCGGCAGCATCGGGATGACGCGGTCGACGAGGTAGGTGGAATTGCCACGAGCGCGCGCTTCGTCATCCAGCGCGGTGCCGGGCTTCACGTAATTCGACACGTCGGCGATGTGCACCCAGAGTTTCCATTCATCGCGCCCGATGCGTTGCAGGCAAATGGCGTCGTCGAAATCCTTGGCGTCATCGGGGTCGATGGTGACGACAGGATGCGCGCGGCAGTCTTCGCGTCCGGCGAGTTCGTGCGGCTGAACGGTTGAACCAATCGCGCGGGCTTCCTGCAAAACATTTTTCGGGAAATGCAGCGGCAGGGAATATTGGCGCAGCACGGAAAGCATATCGACGCCCTCTTCGTCCGGCGAACCGAGCACTTCAATGATTTCGCCTTCGGGATTGGCGTTGCGCGTTTCCCATTCGTGCAGTTCCACCACAACCTTATCACCAACATTTGCGGGCCGGCCCACATCGCGCGGCGGTGTGACATAGATATCGTGCGGCATCCGCGGGTCGTCCGGAATGACATACAAAAACCGCGGGCTGCGCTGGAGGGTGCCGACGACTTGCGTGCGCTTGCGTTCGAGAATGCGAATGACGGTACCGGTTTCCTGCTCCGAACCGTCGCCACGAAAAGCCTTCGGTTTCACATCGCGCCGCACGAGCACGCGATCTTCGTGCAACGCGGTGCCAGTGGCGTTTTCGGGGACCATGATTTCTTTCAGACTGGAATCGTCCGGAATGAGGAAGCCTTTGCCCTGGCGATTCATGCGGATGCGGCCCGGCACGAGATCAGCCTCGAGCGATTGAATGTAGCGATTGCCCTTGGTGCGCGTGATGCGTCCGGCGTGTTCCAGCCGGCTCAAAACCTGTTGCAACTGCTGCTGGCGATTGGGCGTCCAGCGGAGCAAGCGTAGCAACTCAGGCACGTTGGCCGGCGCGTAATCGGCGCGGCCAAGTAATTTCAAAATCTCTTCTTCCATGGGTTCAGTCTAGGCGGGATACCGGCGGGGTGCCATAACGTTCGCACGGCTGCCGCAGCGTCCAAGCGCTCTCGTGGGGAACTGGCAGGCCTTGGAGTCGTGCTTTCCCCCACCCTACGACTGAGCACGACCGGGCACGACCGGCGTTGAGTATGAGGCGCTTGTGATGCAACAGAAATATACGACTTGAGGCACGACTGGCTATTCGGAGCTGGAGGTAGGCTGGCTGATTGCCTTCGCTTTTCGATGCCATTACCGATTCCATTTGTTCCCAACCTCCTTTTCCCGCTTGGTTATAACATGGATGTCAAATCGAAGGCAGTTCGGGCCGGGTTTTGATTTAAGGGAAGTCGAAGCGTTAGGACTGCGACCGCCAGCACTTTCATTGCGGTAGACAAACAGCAAGAGTAGTTGCCACAACAAATTTCCGGCACGAGTGTTATGTGGATTT
>DASZPR010000060.1:0-11316 GCA_035550235.1 Verrucomicrobiia bacterium
TCATCACGAAATACCGCGCAGCAACTCGGCTCCAGCACGACCATGGGTGTGCCTCCGCGAATTTCTTCGCGGAGCCCGGCCAGAATGTGTTGCAGCCACCGTTCGGCGGTGTCTAACATTCCGTAATCATAAAGGGGCCGCCCGCAGCATAGGTTCTGCATCGGAACGACGACTTGAAATCCGGCGTCTTCGAGCACTTCGGTCGCGGCTTTGGACACATCGGGGTGGAAATAATTGTTGAACGTGTCAGCAAACAGCAGCACTCGGCGCTTCCCCGCGTTGATCTCGCCGCGTTGGTGGAACCAGTGCTTGAAGGTTTCCGGCGCAAACGCTGGGAGCTTGCGCTCCGGCGCGACGCCGATGAGAAATTTTCCGAGCGTGGAGAATGGCGGCCGCTGGGAGAAGAAATTGGCCACGCGCGGCGCCACGCTGGCGAAACGCGCCCAGAGGTGAATCAATCCAAAGGCGAACGCGTGCGGCGGGCGGATGCGATGCTTGTAATAATGCGAAAGAAATTCCGCCTTGTAGGTGGCCATGTCGACTTTCACCGGGCAATCGCCTTTGCAGCCCTTGCAGGCGAGGCAAAGATCGAGCGATTCCTTCACCTCTTTGCTGCGCCAGCCGTCGCGAATGGTTTCCCCGCGCAGCATTTCGAATAACAAATGCGCCCGGCCGCGCGTGGCATGTTCTTCCTCGTGAAGCACACGGTAACTCGGGCACATGGTTCCGCCTTCCTCGCGGCGGCATTCGCCGATGCCCACACAGCGCAAGGCGGCATGGGCAAAACTGTGATTATCCCCGGGAAATTTAAAATGCGTCTCGGGGTCTTGCGGATGATAGTCGGTGCCGAGTCGAAGATTGTCGGCGCGTCCCCAGGCTTCGACCACTTTGCCGGGATTCATTTTCCATTCCGGATCCCAGATTTTTTTGAACTCCGCGAAGGCGCGGCAGAGTTCGGGGCCGAACATTTTGGGAAGTAATTGGCCGCGTGATTGGCCATCGCCGTGTTCGCCGGAAATGGAGCCGCCAAATTTTAAAACGAGATCCGCGGCCTGATCGGTGAATCTAAGATAGTCCTGGATGCCTTCCGCGGTGCGGAGGTTGAAGGGAATGCGGCAATGGATGCAGCCCTGGCCGAAATGTCCGTAGAGAGAACTGTCGTAACCGAATTTGTCGAACAGTTTTCTCAGTTCTCTCAAATATTCGCTGACGTGCTCGGGAGGAACCGCCGAGTCCTCCCAACCTTCCCACGCGTCGGGTTTGCCGGGCACAAACGCGGTGGCGCCGAGGCCCGACTCACGAATTTTCCACACCTGTTCCTCTTCCTTCGTGTCGTCAAACAGTTTCATCGAAGGAGCGTTGGGCTTGCGTTTCAAGACGGCCATTAACTCGCGCGCGCGGGCGTCCGATTCGCCCTTCGTGTCGCCGCCAAACTCCACGATGAGCCAGCCTTTG
This sequence comes from Verrucomicrobiia bacterium, assembly GCA_035550235.1. Classification (GTDB taxonomy): domain Bacteria; phylum Verrucomicrobiota; class Verrucomicrobiia; order Limisphaerales; family DASXHY01; genus DASXHY01. The sequence continues at coordinate 1,456 of DASZPR010000060.1, forward strand.
CCCTCCGGTAGTAGTTTGATGTTCTTGCGGTGCACGCCGGTCAGTTCCATGTAGTTGATAAGTTTGTGGTCGATGCCCTCGAGGCCAATCGGCTTGAAGGGCAGCACGTCCATCACATGTTCGCCGGCGGAATAGACGTCGGGATATCCGAGCAGCACGAGCGAGCGGGCGGGTGGATTTTTCACGAGGCTCACTTTTGCTTCAAGGATTGTGACCAGCGTGGATTCAGAGCCGACCAACGCGCGCGCCACATTAAATCCGTTTTCCGGCAGCAGGTCGTCGAGGTTGTAACCGGAAACGCGCCGCGGGATATCCGGATACCGCGCGCGAATCAAATCGGCGTAGGTGTCGCGCAATTTTTTCAGGCGCGCATAAATTTCACCGCGCCGTCCGCCAGCGGAAATGATTTGAGCCAATTCTTCGTCGCTCGTTTTGCCGACGCGCATCCGGCAGCCGTCATACGTGAGAATTTCCAATTCTTCGACGTTGTCCGAAGTCCGCGACCCGGGACCATAGAACTGCGTCATTACGGAATGCACGCCGCAGGAGTTGTTGCCCAGCATGCCGCCGAGGGTGCAATGATTGTGCGTGGAAGGATCGGGGCCAAACGTCAGCCCGTATTGGGCTTTGGCCTGGTCGCGCAAATGGTCGAGCACCACGCCAGGTTGAATTCGCGCAAACTTTCCCGAGGGATTGATTTCCAGGATGCGATTGAAATACTTCGACATGTCCATCACGACGGCGACGTTGCAACATTGCCCGGCCAGGCTGGTGCCGCCGCCGCGCGAAAGGATGGGAGCGCCGAATTCCCGGCAGGCCGCCAGGGTTTCGACGACATCATCCGCGCTTTTTGGCAGAACGACTCCGATGGGGACCTGGTGGTAATTCGATGAATCCGTCGCATAGAGCGCGCGCGACCCGTCATCAAAACGAACTTCGCCCGTGATCCGTTTTTTGAGCCGGCGCGCCAAGGCGTTGGCGTTGATATTTTCCACTCCCTCCGGCTTTAAATGGGTGCGTCCGATGGTGTCTATTTTCATGATTTTACGTCGGAATAATTCGCCAGCGGAACATCCGCTGGATTCTCTGAAGCTGCCAGTAGGGCATAACCTTACCTTCTTTGCGGCAAGGTAGTACAAACGGAATGAGAAAAGATGGATGAACGAATTCTCGGATTGAGCGCGATCGGGCAGGAGGCTTCCTCGACGAAACGAGTTACTTAATGAGATATTTGGCGAGGTCGTTGCGTTTGAGTTCGATTCCGAGACCCGGCCGGGACGTGTCAGGAAACAAGATATCCATTCTCCGACTGGGCGGCGCCGTCGAAAAACAGTTTTTCAATCCGAGCGTGATCGTAAAAATATTCAACATGGCAAGCCCTGTTGACGGAGCAGCAAAGATGTTGATGCAAGGTCGGCGCCGTGTGGGCAGAAAGGGGAGTTTGAAACGCGTCGCATAAAGCAGCGGCCTGCAAAAAGCCCGTTACGCCGCCGCAGCGGGTGGCATCGGCCTGCAAAACATCCACCGCGCCCGCTGCGAGCATCCGACGAAAATAAATGGCGTCATAACCATATTCGCCGGCGGCGATCTCCATGCCGGATGAAGCCTGCTCACGAACGAAGCGAAGACCTTCCAGATCGTCCGAACTGACCGGTTCTTCAAACCAGGATACATCGCTTGCCGCAAATATTTCGGCTTGTGCGAGCGCCTGTTTGGGAGAATAGGCTCCATTCGCATCCACGAATAATTTCACGCTGCTGCCAATGGCGTCCCGAGCCGTCCGGACACGCTCGTCATCGCGGTCCGGCTCCCGGCCGATTTTCATTTTGACCATTTTAAAACCTTCCCCGGCCCAGCGTTGGAATTGATCATACAACTTTTCCAACGGATACGAGGTAAATCCACCGCTGCCATACGCGGGAATTTTTTCGCGCACCTGCCCGAGCAATTTCATTAGTGGCAGCCCTAATAGGCGCGCTTTCAAATCCCATAGCGCCACATCCACCGCCGCGATGGCCGAGGAAGCGATGCCGGGTTTGCCGATATTTCGAACCGCCACATTCATCGCAGTCCAGGCGTGGACAATGTCCATTGCATTGGAACCGATGACGGTTTTTGCAAGATGTTCGCGAATTACAGTGGCGGTGCTCATGCTCGCATACGTGTAACCCAAACCGCGCTGGCCGCCACCACTTACCTCAATTAGAACGAGCGTGGTGGAGTCCCATTCGATGGTGCCATCTGACCCTGGAAAATCCGTAGGCACGCAAAAGACAGAAACGTCGATCTTCTCGACCGCGACGTTCGCGACAATCTCTGTCTCAGGTCCTGGTGGCATGTTCATCCTTGGAAGAGCGGGTTAACCACATTGAACGTGGCTCATATTCTATGAGCCGCCTATGAGGACAAACCCGTAAAGTGATAGCCGGGCCTGAAATCCAGTCAGTTGGCTAGTATATAGAGAGGAAGGAAGCGGTTCTAATATGTCGCATTTTGATAGGTTAATGTGCTTTCCGGCTGCTGAAACTTTTGATATAGGGAACACCGCAATCCACTGTTATTGAAGGGCTGGGTTAAATCACAGAAAAGTGTGATAGGAAAATTCGGCATGGCGGGCGAAGACAAGCAAGGTGAGGGCATTGACCGCGACTCAACATCGGGCCGCAAGTCCCCGTTTTCCCGCGGCAGGCTCGAGTTTTATTTTTTGAATTCCGCCGGGGTGATCCTCTTTATAGCGGCGGCGCTTAATTTTTTTGCCGGTGCGCAGACTGCATCCCCGTTGGACTGGCCCCATGCTCTCTTTCAGTTGAACGCCCATTTGGCCTTGAGCAACCGCTGGACTTTGTTGCTCTCGGGGGCGCTGGAATTGTTTGTGTCAGCGGGTTTGTTGAGCAGCCGCGATGCGCGTTTCAAGTTGAGGCTCCTGGCCTGGTTCGCCACCACGTCCGCGACCTATCGGATTGGCTTGCGGATAACCGGGGGGATGAATTTGAGCGATTGCCTTGGCAATTACGTGGAGTGGTTTTTTATTCGGCCTCAAGTGGTCGCCTCGGCGTTCAATGTTGGGCTCGGATTCATGTTGATAGCAAGTTATACGCTTCTGCTTGTGAACTGGCTGGCGGTGCGCAAGCGATCGGAGCGGCTGGCTTTAGTCGGAACGGGAAAATCTGCCTTGAGCTCGTGAACGGGCTTGTGACTGATGGAAATCAAGTTCAACTGCTCGAATCGGAACTGTCAGCAACGCATTTCTGTGGAAATGGCCATGGCGGGCCGGTCGGTGAACTGCCCGGCTTGCGGCATGGTATTGGACGTTCCCGAATCGGCGACGATCAAATTCAATTGCCAACACTGCGGACAGCATGTGGCGGTGGATGTGGTGGAAGCCGGGAGATTTGCGCGGTGTCCAGCTTGCGATAAGACCACGCAGGTGCCGGGGGATGCTCCCAAGCCGCTGATTGATGTAACTAGGCCGGAACCTGTAGTGGTCTCCGGTTCCTTGCGCGGTGAAAAATCAAAAAAGCGATTTCAGTTTTCTTCCATGTCTCCGTTGGGCCGGGTTTTATATGGCTGGGGACTTGGAACGGCGATCCTCGTGGCATTACTCGGCGGAATGTATTTTCGATCAGTGGCGATGACGCCGAAGCACTGGGAAGCCATGCTGAATGAAGTCTTTGTCAACGATCGGATCGTGGATTCACCCGTGGCGAACCATTCCGATACGACACTGATGTATGCCCAGGAAGTGACCAATGGAGTCGGCGTTTTTCTCCAGGATTTGAAGACCCTGCAGCGGACTCAAATTCGGGGGATGAGCACGATGGAAATCGAAGGAAAGAAAATTTTCCGGGTGTTCGGCTGGTCGCCCGACGACAATTATCTGGCGTTTGCGGCGGCGACAACGGTAACCAACGGCGGAAATACCAAAAAGTATCAGGAGATTGTCATTTGTGATGGTTCCACCGGTGCGATCAAGAAGGAGTTCAACATGGATAGTTCGGCTCCAAGGCCGGAGCTTGGAATTTGGGTTACGACCAATTCTTTGGCCATCCTGAATTATTCCCATCGGCTCATGTTGTTTAATTTGACGGAGGACAGGAGCTTCGGTCCGCGGGGCAAAGAGGGTTTAATGCAACTGCAGCGGCTGGATAGCGGGTCCTCTTACGCTCTGACGCGTGTTTCCGATCGCGTGATTGCCTATGTTGACAGGGGAAATGTGTGGACTTTGGACCTCCAGACGGGCGGCGCGAAGCAACTAACTGATTTTTCCGATGCGACGATAGAATGGCTCGACTATAGCCCTGAGACCGCGAAGTTCCTCTTTTGCATGAATCATGGCGGGGACGTGACCAATCGCTTTGTTTACGAGTTGCGTCCCGGGAAGGCGAGCGGGGCCGTTCGGCTTACGGATGGGTACTCGCTGAAAGGGCGGTGGTTGAGAGATGGGAATGGATTTGCTTGCGTTCGCACGGAAGGGGAAAAGAGTTGGTTGTCAATTCAGTCGAGCAACCGGGACATTTGTACGAATGTGTTTGCCGAGGGCAGTATTCGCGCTTACGGCATTTCATCGCAGGGAGATAAAATCTTCGCCGTCGCGTCACTCCGGTATAAGGCGCAAAGCATCTGGGAATACGATATCTTCAATAAAACAGCGCGGGATCTGTTGGCGCAGGAGGAAAGATCGGCTTCTTCGAGCAAAATTATCATGCCGGTTGCGTCTTCGACGACGGATAAAAATGGCGGAGTTTGTGAATACTATTTCGTGCCGCCCGCCCGCCTGGTTTCCAACCGGAAGTATCCCGCCGTGTTGGATTTGTATCCGGTAAACCGTTACGATCAGAACGCGCAAATCCTCGCGAATGCCGGCATCTTTTATGTCTCCGCAAGCCGATTGGGCCTGAATGACTGGCAGGCGGTAGCCAGGCCGGAGGCGATATTGGCGATCTATGAGGAACTGCTGAAAAATCCAAATATAGATCCGAAACGGATTTATATTTCCGGCCGCAGTTTCAGCACCGGTGCCGTCAAGAAAATGGCCGATTACCATGCGGCCTTATGGCGGGGAGTGATTTTGTTTTCCCCGGACGAGTTTCCAGAAATTTCCGTGAATTGGACGAAGCCCCCCAGTTTTTTCATAGCCATCGGTAACGAAGACGAAGCCCGGTTGCAGGAAGGATGCAAGACACTATGGCAGGACGCGAGCGAGCGATTAATTCCGGCGCGGATTCATTTTGAACCTACGGGGCACGGCTTCACCACGGCAAATTACAAGACCACGTACGCCTCGGTGGTGAACTTTATTAAATCGGATTATTGAATGAAACGGGGGTTCACATTAGTCGAAATGCTGGTGACCATCGCGGTCATCGGGATTTTGGCTGCGATGTTGCTCCCGGTGCTCGCCAAGGCAAAGGACAAGGGGCGACAGGCGGATTGCAGGAATAATCTGCGCCAACTTGAAATTGCATTTCAGCTTTACCACACGGACAACAAAGACTTGTTTCCCGCGCCCGGTTCGAAAACGCTTTACGGTCCGCAACCGGAGGATTGGATCTGGTGGCAACAGGATCGCGATATCAAGCAAAGCTCCATCGCCCCGCACCTTAACGGGTTCAACCCCGATCTTTTCACTTGTCCCGCGGATGCGGACGCGAAATCGCTGCAGCAACAAGGTAAATTAGCCGACGATCCCTACCGGTATAGCTATTCACTCACCAGCTATAGTCTGACCACCAGCAATATTAATTTAGGGATGTCCACCATTATCACTCAAATGCGAGAAGTTTACCCGTTCGGATTGTCCCAGGTGCTGAATCCCGCCGCCAAAATCATGCTGGTTGAGGAGGACCGTAAGACCATCAATGACCCCCGATGGGTTCCCGTGGAAGATTTGCGGGCGTCAAAGAAGAAGCACAATCTGATCACCGCACGGCACGGTGGAAAGGGGGACGTTGCTTTTGCGGATACGCATATAGAAGCCGTGGCACCGTTATTTGGAGAGGACCCAACCAATTCTCTTCCCACTTTTTAACTATAACCATGAATAGCAAACGATCACAGCCAACCGGGAACAACATGATTGTATGACGTTCTTATACCAAATAAACGAGGCGCTGGCACAGATTGCCGGTGCAGGGTTTCAGAGATGAGCCCTTCCTGCTCGGGCCATTCTCTCTTTTCAAATTGCAACCAGAAAGGCAGTTTCTGTGAACACTCCTTTGAAATATATTCAGAACTGGGTGGAACGGGCTGAGGAAGCAAATTGGCACGTGTCGCTGCTGGCAAAAAAGTGCGATGTTTCGGTGCGGACGCTCGAGCGTTATTTGAAGAAGGAAACTGGCAAAAGCCCAAAAGCGTGGTTGCTGGAACAACGGCAATTAATAGCGCGGGAAAAACTTAAGGAAGGTTTGTCAGTTAAAGAAGCTGCCAGCGCTCTTGGCTATAAATACTCCAACAATTTCTCGCGCAGCTTCAAGGAGTTCTGGGGTCGTTGCCCCACCGGCGCAGCGCCGATCGGCGAAGAGGAGGATTCTTCTGTCGCAAAATGATAGCAAATGTCGCGAATGAATCCATCTTTTGACTTCTTAAAAAAAGATAATCTGAGACGATTTGAACCGTCGGTAACAATCAAGAGAGCAAAAAAATGGGATATGAAAAATCATAAACTTCTTCTTCTAGGGATGCCTTTTGCTGTTTCCATGGGTATAGCAACTGCGGGTACCACGTATATGACGCCCCTGCCGAATGGCTGCAAGGCCTTCGCCGGAGGTTCCGGCGGCTGTGGCGCTTGCTGTCCAGATGGGGCCGGAAGGTCGTATTGCGTGGAAGTGGTGTGTTTGCCGCCGACCTACTGTGGCTGCCAGCTCTATACCAACAATGGTGATCCTGCCAACGGAGTTCCCCCATCAATTAGTGCCTATTGCACGGCTTGTCCACCGCAGGGTTAAGAGTTGGTTTGGCTCGCCTGAGGGTTTGCGGGTGAAGAATTGTCGTGGGTTCTGCCGTGGCGGATTCGGTAGGGTTTATATTTTGACCCGATTAGAGCACTTGGATTTTTGGCCGTGGGCTTCAGGGGGAGTGTCGTTTGATGGCGATGGTTTCTTCGGGTGGGGAAGAAAGATTTAGTTCGCAAGCGATCACAAGCATGAATAGAAGTAAATTGGTAAAGCTGTTTTGGGTCGTCCTCTGGGTTTTGCCTATAGCGGGTTTAATAACGACGATAGCTATTTCAAAGCACCGCCCCGGACTTCTTAAGCAAGGCAAGCTTCGGCCGCCGCCGCCTAAGGTGCAGCGTTTGATGGATAAATGGCACTCCCAGGAATTTGTTAAACTTGATTCTTTGGATGACGGTGGGATGCAATCCGTCGTGGAAAGAATCAGCTTCTCATATCCCCCCTCGGTGCATCCGCAAGAAGCGGCGCAATTAACCAATACTGTTGTCAATTTCCTTCGTGCGTACTCGGAAGGCTCCTTCGATAGCCTGACGCAATTTCGTTTTCCAATAAAGGATTTTTACTATTCGACGGTTTTCGGGGATTATCTGAAAAAGGGACTTTCAATTCCGGAGCAGACGGTCAAAGAGCACCCCGAAGAAGCATGGCAGGTCTATTGGCAGGCGAGGATTAAAAACCGTCTTACGAATTACTGGGTGGGATTAAGCGTCAGCAATTCCTCAGTTGCCGTAGAGGAGGTGCCCAAACTGACCAATACGCTGTTACAAGTCGTGCAGAAGTTGGAGAACGTCGGCACGATCAATCCGGTTCCGTTTGCGTTCTTTGTTTCCTCACCGGACAAGGTTAGTTCAGAGTATGGGTCCCTCAAAGTGGCGACGATCCGCGTCCTTCCGGAAACCAAGTTGGGCGAGGCGGGCGATCCGGTTTATCCCGTATACGCGAGGCTGTATTGGTCTCCCAAGGACGGGAAATGGCTGTTTGAAAGCATGGTTTCCACTTGGGCGCGGCCGGAGGGAAAGCGCATGATGCTGCTCTAGTTCCGGTGTGAAGTGCGAAGAGACGGCGGCCATTTTGAAGAGATGCGGAACGGTTGGTTAGGGCTGACTACAAATTATTGAAATGCTGCTTATGCCGAAACTGGCGCGATATTTTTTGATTTCTGCGGGTATCCTGTTGGTTTTGACAGGTCTGGCAAAGGTAATAAGCGGTTTGGGAAGCGCGCAAATCCTCAAGTATCCCGACCCAATCTTCAATATGAAGTTTAAGTACGTCTTTCTGTATGTGGGGCTGCTGGAACTTTTTCTTGGCTCTTTTTGCATTTTTTCCAAAAACCTCCGCTCGCAGACCATGCTGCTCGCATACTTTGCCACGTGCGTTTTTATATACCGGATCGGGCTTCATGTGGTTGGCTTTCGAAAGTTCTGCTCTTGTTTGGGAAATTTAACCGACGCGCTTCACATTCCACCGCAAACCGCAAATACCGCCATGAAAATCGTTTTGGCTTACCTGATGACGGGCAGTTACTGTCTATTGCTTTGGAGTTGGGGGCAAAAGGACAAAACTGCCGTGGCGCTTACTTCAAAAGATTCCACGGTTCCCACGGCGTGACCTGGAGGCATCAACAATTACGACTGCTTTCCTCGCAGGGGGTGGTAATGCTTCGCCGGCGGAGCACGGCTTTACCCCAATCCGGACAACCAGATTGGACGAACAGTGAGTGAGAGTTGATCTTTTTGCGTGACGAAATGAGGCTATGGATCACCGACAAAAGCTGCACGAGGCCTATGGACACATGGAAAACGGAGAGTGGATCAAGGCTACTCTGGCCTTCAAGAAATTGACGCGGGCGGCGCCCGGCCTGGCCCCGGCCTGGATGGGATACGGACGTTGCGCTCTTATGCGAGGCGAAATGAGTGTTGCAGAGGGAGCCTGGCAGACAGCCCGAAACCTTGAACCTAAAAATATCAATCTTCTGCTTGAGCTTGGCCATCTGTTCGAAGGGCTCCGACAACCGGAAAAGGCCAGGGAGCATTTCGAAGCCGCGATGGGCGCTGATTCGACTGCGATCAATCCGCGAATCAGTCTCGCCCTGTTGCTGGAGAAAAACAATCGACTGGCTGAGGCTCGCCAGGCGACTGAAGGCTGTCTTGCTCTCGACGATGGCAATGACCAGGCCCGTTACGTTTCGGCCCTGCTTTCGATTCGGGAGAATCAAATTGACTGCGCGGAGCGCCAGTTGCGGGAGTTGATTGCCGGTGGGCCGCAGCATCAATATGTCCAATATGCGGCCCACTATGAACTGGCCCGGATTCTGGATCAGACAGGTCGCTTTGACGAAGCGATGCAGGAACTGATCGAGGCGAAAAAGCGGGTGATGGCGCTGGCAGACCAAAAGTTTCTGATCAGACACTACGACAGAATCGCCGACCGGCAACTAAGAGGGGCTAAAGAGCTTCCCAAAGACGCACTTCGCCGGTGGGCGAAAAGTTTTCCGGAAAAATTGCGCGTGGCAATTCCCCCGCTGGCGTTCTTGGGCGGACATCCTCGCAGTGGGACGACTTTGCTGGAACAGATTCTGGGCGCGCATCCCGGCGTCGCGGCAATTGACGAGCCCGTGGTGACTCAGATTGCCCTGGCCGCCTGCAAAGGGCAGGTATGGGAATCACCAGTGCCCCGGCTCAATCTGGCCCGGCAAAATTATATCGCATCGCTTCGGCAGTCGTATGACGGCGACGCGGACGGGAAAATTTTGTTGGAAAAAAATCCATCCCCGACTTCAAGTCTGCCCGCATTGCTCCGGGTGTTCCCGGAGATGCGCGTCATCATCGCGCTGCGTGATCCGCGGGATGTGATTTTGAGTTGTTACTTCCAGAATTTCGCGTTGAACGAGGTCAACGCCAACTTCCTTTCT
>DASZPR010000061.1:0-3317 GCA_035550235.1 Verrucomicrobiia bacterium
CAGGATTTTCTGCCAGGCATCAACGACAAGATTTTCGAGATGTGCAACTCGGAGGAGGCCATCGCGGAATTCATTTCGAACACCGCGATCATCTGCCTCAATTCGAATCCGCATCACCTGATTTCAAATTTCCCGCCGACCATCGAGACGATCCAGGATGAAGTGCTGCACGCATTGCGCAGCTATGGTTTTCAGAACACGGCGGACGCGTACGAATGTTACCGCTGGGGACGCCATTGGTTGCGGGAGGGTGCGGTTACCAAGGATCAATTTGTCGGCAACGGCTTTCCGCGTGCGACGATGGCAAAGACGCTGGCCTGGAATCACATTCGCGGTTGCGACACGGTAGTGCGTTTGAACGAAATGGTTCGCGCCGGGAAAATGAAGGCGCTGGTGGCGGAATCGCTGGCGGTCTATGAGAAAACTCTGGATGACGCCGCGGATAAAATGATTTCCCGTCTGAACGCTGGTGACAAGATCCGGATGATGTGGGTGAGCGGACCAAGTTCATCCGGCAAGACCACGACCACGGTGAAACTCACAGAGCGGTTGGAGAAACAGGGGTTGCACTTTTTGATGCTGAACCTCGACGATTATTTCTGGCCGCTGGTGGATCACCCGACCGATTGGATCAACGACCGCAACTATGAGACGCCCGAGGCACTGGATATCCAATTGTTGAACGAACACCTCAAGGCCTTGTTGGAAGGCAAGACGGTTGAGAAACCGATTTATAGTTTCAAAGAAGGCCGGCGTGTGGGGACCAAGCCGGTGAAGCTGGATACCGATCAGGTGTTGCTGTTGGATTGTCTGCACGGGTTGTATCCGCCGATCACGGAAGGCATCGATGCTTCTGTGCAATTCCGGTTATACATCGAGAACCAGAACATGCTGTATGAGGGCGATGGCCGGGCGAAGAAACTGACGCGGTTCACGGACCTGCGGCTGATTCGGCGGATGCTGCGGGATTCGCGGCATCGCAATCACAGTCCGTTGCGGACGATTTTACATTGGCATTACGTGCGGGCCGGGGAGTTGTTCAGCATCATTCCCTTGAGCGGTTCGGCCGATTGCGTGATCAACGGCGGTTTTCCATTCGACCTGCCGGCGTTGAAGCCATTTTTTGCCGGCCTGGGCGGATTGCTGCCGAAGCCCGAGGATTTTGAATCGTATAGCGGGTTCCTGGACGCATTGATTCGTTACGAGCATATCAAGCGATTGATTGAAAGTGTGGAAGGCCTGACCGCGGCGCAGGCGGCGGATTATAATATCATTCCGGGCGACGCGGTGATCCGGGAATTCATTGGTGGGAGCACGATTAAGATTCCGCACAATGAATAACGTGGAAGTCCTGCGCTTTCGCGGACTTTTGAAGATTTCATTAGCAAAATGTTCTGAAATATTTTTAATTTGGGATTAGGTTTGAGCATCACAAACCATTGGCAATCTTCCCGGCACGTGCTAAATAACTTTGGTGGCACACGCAGACCTTGAGATTCAAACGAATACGGCCCGCACGCCTGGACCGTTTGGGAGGTTTTATTTACAGGAACTCCTGAACAGCGGCGGGATGGCGGACATCTGGCTGGCAACGGACGAAAAAAACAAGCCGTTCGCATTGCGCCGGATGCTGGAGAGCTATAAGTGGAATTTCTTCGCCAAACGGCGATTCATGCGCGGTTGCGAAATCCTGGCCACGATTTCTGAAAACGAAAACATCATCAGCTACGTAGAGCACGGCAAAATCAAAGGGCAGCCGTATTTGCTGATGGAATATGTGGAGGCGGAAAATCTCAAGGACCTCTATACCCAACACGATCCGGTGCTGACGGAGAACGTGGCGCAAATCCTCATCGATATGGCCACCGGTCTGGAGCACATGCATGAGAACGGTTACATGCATCTGGATTTCAAGCCGGAGAACGTGCTGGTGACGCGCAATGGCGGGGTGCGATTGGTGGATTTCGACCTCGCACAACCGATCGACGACAAGCCGTTGAAACTGTCGAAGAACCCCGGCACGCCGGCCTACATGGCGCCGGAACAATTGCGGGGAGAGGGCATCACGCATCGGGTGGATATTTTTGCGTTCGGTGTGGCGGCGTATGAATTGCTGACCAATCAACGCCCGTTTCCGGGAGACACTCCGGCGGAGATTTTGAAGCGGCAGACCGATCGTTCAGGTTTTTTTACCTTGCGACAATTGAATCCCGACGTGCCGGCCAACTTGGAAAAGGTCATTTTGCGGTGCATCGAGTCCGATGCGGAAAAACGGTATCCGTTCATGGGAGTCATGGCGCGTGAACTCCGGACGGCGCTGTACGTGTAGTCGCCGTTTCATGCCCCCGTTTGTAGTTTCGCCTTCAGGCGGTTCGGGATTACGAGCACGGCAGTTCTTTAGGAGCTCGTGCAAGGAAGCACTCTCTTTCGACTAATCCCGTTGAAAAGCCTTGCTTATCATTAGGGCTGAGCCTAGTCTCGCGGAATCGAACCCTACGATGTTGAAACCCCTATTCAACCTCGCTTTGACCCGATCGCTATTTGGCGCCCGAATGCCTCGAATGTGCGGCCAGACGCACAGTTCTCGGCGAGCCAAAAAACGGCGAAGGTCTGAGTGACGTTCAGAAGCATCCCTATGAAATCTCTCACCCCTAAAAAAAACTCCGAGCTTGGATTTACATTGATCGAACTTCTCGTGGTGATAGCCATCATCGCGATCCTGGCGGCCATGCTGCTGCCGGCCTTGGCGAGCGCCAAAGAGAAAGCGAAGCGGGCCACGTGTGTCAACCATCTGCATCAAATGGGTACGGCGTTTTCGATGTACGGCGGGGATTATAATGACAAAATTCCCCCTTCCCATTTGACCGATACGGCCACGACCGGGACGGATGCATCTTACGATGCCTATGTTAATAACGTTCCCACCGATACTGGTTTCAATCCTGACACGGACTCGTTTGGATTGGGAAAACTTTTTGACGCTCGAGCAGCCGGTTCCGGAAAAATCTTTTATTGCCTGAGTGGCACGGATGTGAAAGCCGGTGCTGCCAATTATACCACCGAGCGCACGTTTGAACATTATTCAAAAGGCCCAAAGGGTTGGCCGTATTGGCTCACATTTGATGACGGCACGGTAGATAGCAACAAACGAGTGCGGACGGGATATTCGTATATGCCGCAGTCCACGGTGAAAAACGTGTCGACCTCCATGGGATCTCCTTATGGCGGCACATTTGTGTGTCCGTCATTTGCCACGAAGGCGACGCAACTGGGCGCGAAGTATGCGATTTTGAGTGATCTACTTTATCGCCAGGACA
>DASZPR010000062.1:0-4977 GCA_035550235.1 Verrucomicrobiia bacterium
TTCATCTTTGAGGAATGGGCGTATGGCATCCGCGATCTCCAGGTGGTTACCGGCGTAAATTGATCCAAGTGACACCATTTCACCGAGCTGTTGAATAGCCTCAAGCCGGATTTTCGGGTCGGTCGAGTGCAATGCTTGCAAATAATGCTCGCGTTCCTGCTTCGGTGGGATGATCTCCTTACCAGTTGCCTGACGTATTGAGATCGTCAGGTCCAGCGCTTTCCCACTTTCGCCCCTGTCTTTGTTGACGATGCTCAAAGCATAGTTGTCAACGTATAGAACGTATTCGCGAGTGTGGTCGGTGGAGATCACGGGGCCCTGTCGGATGTACGAGAGATACTCCCCATAAGTCACCCCACCCCCTGGCAAGCGGATTTCCTCGCTCTTAAGTTCCTTGAAGGGTTCCTCGCCATAATCAAATGTCAGATCGCCATCGTCCAGAACAGCCGGGATCCCACGAGCTTGGGCGCACCACAACGCCACGGTTTTTCCTCCAGGCAAACGAAGAATGCATGCCTGCCCTGCCGCGAGTCGAATCTCCCGAGAAGCAGGAACATTTGTGAGGGTAACTACTTCTGCGCCATTATTGCCTCCGATTTGAGGGGGTTTTGCTTGGGTTGTAGCGATTGTGTTGGGGTCTGATTGTGCGCCGATGACGCAGCAGCTAGCAAGCAACAGTAAAGGAACAATGTTTTGTGTCTTCATAATGACGTGAATTGTGGGCCTCAAAAATAACTCAATGTACTTTCCCCACGTACCCTGAGGCCTCCTCACCCCGGCCCTCTCCTCCTTTTGGGGAGGAGAGGGAGACGGAAGCTATGGTTTCAAAAACGCGTCAAGATGCACCCAGCCAACCCTTAGCACTTGGCTTTGACTCAACTGTTAGAGGCGATGGCGGGCTGGTCTACAGATTTGCCGCATCCGCAACCGCCCTTTTCCTGATCGGCGAAGCCGTGGCTGTCCCAGTCGGGATCGAGGCCGAGGTCTTTGAGCATTTGCAAATCTTTTTCCACGGGCTGATTCAGCGTGGTCAGATAATTACCGACCATCAACGCGCTCGCGCCGGCCATGAAGACCATGCTTTGCATATCACGCAGGTTCACGGTGCGCCCGCCGGCGACCATGATTTCCTGGCGCGGCAAAATAAGGCGGAAGCAGGCGATGGTTTTCAAAACTTCCAACGGCGGCAGCGGTGTATTTTTTTCGAAGGGCGTGCCGGGGATGGGATTGAGGATGTTGACGGGCACGACGTTGGCGCCGATTTCCTTCAATGTGAAGGCGAGGTCGCAGCGGTCTTCGCGCGTTTCGCCCATGCCGATGATGCCGCCGGAGCAAATTTTGATACCGGCTTTTTTCAAGTAGCCGATGGTTTGGAGGCGGTCGTCGAACGTGTGCGTGGTGCAGGTGTTCGGGAAAAAGCGGCGCGAGCTTTCGAGGTTGTGGCCGTAGCATTCGAGGCCGGCGGCTTTCAAACGGTCGGCGACTTTCTGGCTTTTGATGATACCAAGCGAGGCGTCCGGGCGGGTTTTGCCGCCGGCTTTCATTTCGCTGATGCGATCGCAGACTTCGTCGAGCATCGGGCCTTCGTTCAAACCTTTCCACGCGGCAACGAGGCCGACGGCGGTGACGCCATTTCTGTTCGCTTCGTCAGCGGCTTCGGCGACGGGTTCGGGGTCGACGAATCCATATTTCGGTGAGCCGGTTTGGTAAAAAGAAGATTGGGCGCAGAAACTGCAATTCTCGGAACAAGCGCCGGCCTTGGCGTTCACAATCGAGCAAAGGTGAATCTTGTTGCCCTTGAACGTCTCGCGGACGCGGTTGGCCCAGGAAAGCAAGTCGTAGATATCGGCGGAGGACTCGAGATTGAACAGCCATTGCGCTTCGTCGCGGTTGAGCTGGCCGCCGTCGAGAACGCGCTGGCCGAGTTCCGCAATCCGAACGTGATTATTTGCGTCAACTTGTTTCGCTGTCATGGTTGACAGCATAGCGGGAGCGCGATGGATTGCGCAAGAAGTCTATATTATGGTCGCAAGGGCTCTGTTTGAATGGAGCGCCGAATCCAAAGCCGATTAAAAATCAGCGCGCTCCGTCATACGGTTTTGCGGGGGCCGTCGGGGTGCAGTTGGACGGGCAGGACGATGTCGTAACGTTGCTCTTCGAATTTAAGGACGAGCTGGACGTTGGAAATTTTATTGGCGACGCAGAAATCGATGGCAACTGTGGAGCTGAGAAAGTCCATGGCTTCGAAGGGATCCGGGTCCCACGAATTAATATCTTTGAAATATAATCCGCTGTCCTTCTGTTGAAGGAGAATTCTCATATGAAACACCCCGCCACAACCAAGTGGCGGCGATGATACCCATGGTACAGGAGGAGAGCAATGTCAAATTGGCTGAGCATGGACAAAGAATGGTTGCAGGCGTAGAGCGCGCGTTTAGCAAGTTGGCGATCTGCGCGTCCTCGCCCTTTACCCGGGCCGGCGAGACGCCGGCGCTCGCAGGGGCGGCTCAGCGCATCACGACGCCGAGAATGTTTTGGCGGGAGACGGGGCCGTAAAAGCGGCTGTCGTAGCTGTTGTTCCGGTTGTCGCCGAGAACGAAGTAGTGATCTTTATCGCAGTTCACCTTGGTGTCCTGGACAGCATCGGGTGTGAACGTCTTGACGCCGTATGGCAGGTATGGTTCCGACAATTCCTTGCCGTTGACAAAGAGGTGTCCGTTCTTGAGGGAAACCAATTCGCCAGGGAGCGCAATGACGCGCTTCACGCAATAGGCGCCATCGGTCGGGTCGCGCAGCACCACAATTTCGCCGCGGCGCGGTCCGCGAAAGTCATAAACCCAGCGATTGAGAAAATATTGATCCGCATCATGCAGGGTCGGCGACATGCTGGCGCCACAGACCTGGACAGATTGCAGGATGTAGCGGCTGATTAGAAAATAGCTGCAGGTCGCGAGCACGGCGACCATGGCGCATTGCCCGACTTGCTTGAGCCAGGAGGGAGTCGGCTGATTTCCGGAAACAGGAGGTTCACCTGAGGTGGCTCCCGTGTGGCTGATCGTAAGTGAGTTAGCGTTCATTCGTCCGTCTGGTTTCCTGTTGGCAAGATAATGCGGCACGTTTTGCCCCAATACAATTGGGGTAAATTACGCAAAATAGGGCCGGGAAAATTACGGAAGAACCGTTAAGAACTTAACCTTGCTTCGAACCGGACTTGCCCGTGCCTTTGGCTGCGGACTCAGGCAGGACGGTGGCAATCGCTTCACGGAGATGCTCGAGGAGAAACGGTTTGCTGATGAGAAAATCAACGCCGGTGAGTTTTTTACCGGAGGATTGAAGCATCTCGGCGTAGGCGGTAATCATGACCACGGGCTGGCGCGGGGCTTTGGCTTTGATGGCGGCTGCCAATTCATCCCCTTTCATCCCGGGCATCGCAAAATCGGTGATGACGAGGTCGAATTTGTCTTTGTCGAAGGTTGCCAATGCCTCTTTCGCGTCGTTGGCGGTGACGACATCGTGCCCGTCGAACGCGAGCATCATCTTGACTGCGTCGCAAACAAAAGGCTCATCGTCTACGACGAGGATTTTCTTTTTTGGGAGCGGCATCTGGTTTGACAATCATAATGGGAGTGAATTTGAACGCCAGTACTTTATTGGAATCTTCGCCGGAAAGGATTAACAACGCTCATCAACGCAGACTTCAAGTGACAATCGTTATTGAGATTTGCCGTCGAGGCAGTTGCGCACGGCGGCGGCAAGTTTCTGGGGGTCGTATGGTTTCTGCAAGTAGTGCAGACCGCGCTGCGAAATGAAGTCTTTTCCGACCACGTCCGCCGTGTAACCGCTGGTGAAAATGACTTTGAGCTTCGGGCGTTCAGCGCGAAGTTTTTCCGCGAGTTCGCGACCGTTGAGCCGGTCAGGCATGACGAGGTCGGTCAGGAGCAAATCGATTTTCTTCTTGTGCGTTTGCCAAACCTCGAGCGCTTTCACGCCGGTTTCAGCCTGGAGAATTTTGTAGCCGTGCCCCTCGAGGACGCTGCAGACCAGTTCGCGAACCAACTCTTCATCCTCGACGACGAGAATGGTTTCATGGCCTCCGCGAGCGGCGGGTGGCGATACTTTGCCTTTATCCGCCGGCGTGGATTCATTGGCGATGGGAAGGAAGACGCGAAAGCTCGACCCTTTCCCTACTTCGCTATCGACTTCAATCCAACCCTGGTGCTGGTTGACGATGCCGTAAACGGTGGCGAGGCCGAGGCCGGTGCCTTTGCCGACTTCCTTGGTGGTGAAGAACGGCTCGAAAATGCGACGCAAGGTTTCGGGGTCGATGCCGCAACCGGTATCGCTGACGTTGAGGCAAATAAAATCCTCGGCGCGCGAGTCGGAATGATATCGGCGATAATTCGGGTCGGCTTTGGAGGTGGTAATTTTAATCGCGAGTTGGCCGCCTTTCGGCATGGCGTCGCGGGCGTTGACGACGAGGTTCAACAGCACCTGCTCGATCATGCTGGCGTCGGCTTTGATGTAAGCCGGTTCGTGCCAGTAATTCAATTGGAGGGCGATGTCTTCACCCAGGATGCGCCCGAGCATCATGGTCATGTTGCTGACGAGGAGGTTGAGATCGAGCCGGCGCGGCTGCATGACCTGGCGGCGGCTGAAGGTGAGCAACTGGCGCGTCAACCCGGCGGCGCGTTCCGCGGCCTGGGCGATTTGCTGGGCGGAGCGTGCGGCATTGCCGCTGACAGATTTGTCGACGAGCAGCAGCGAGGCGTGGCCGTGGATGACAGTGAGAATGTTATTGAAATCATGCGCGACGCCGCCGGCCAATTGACCGATGGCTTCCATCTTTTGCGATTGGCGCAACTGTTCGCCCAACTGGCGGCGCTCGGTGATGTCCATGATGATCCCGCGCATTTGCGTCGGGCGACCGTGGGCGTCGTAAACGACTTCCCCCTGCCCGCGCACGTAGCGCTCCTCGCC
>DASZPR010000063.1:0-7429 GCA_035550235.1 Verrucomicrobiia bacterium
TTTCCACCGCACCGGCCGCCGCGTCATCCATCAACGTGGCGACATTGTCTCCGGCTTGAATTTGAAACGCGCGTGGCATATTGAAAAATTATTTCGCCTTCGTGATTTTGTGCTCCACACACGCATTGTCAATCGCGTCCCAATCCAATTCCACACCGATGCCCGGCTTCTGCGGCACGTGCGCGACGCCGCGTTTATCAATCGGATATTTGTCCTTCATCGGAAAACGAAATGGCTCCTCCGGCACGAGCAATTCGAAATACTCGCAATTCTTGATCGCGCAACTCACATGCAAATTCGCGATGTCCATATAACCCATCGTCGTGCAATGAATCTCACAACGCAAGCCGTGCGCCTCCGCGAGATGCGCGATTTTCAACGTGCCAGTCACGCCCGGTTTCCACGAGACATCCGCCCGCACGATGTCCACCGCATTAAACGCAATCGCCTGCGCCACACCCCAAGGGCCGCCGCGCGTCGTCTCGGTTCCCGCGATCGGAATATCCAGCGCGGCGCAGAGCTTGGCATATTTCGCGAGCTCGAAATCGCGAAACGGCTCCTCGAACCAATGATAATTCAATTTCTCCAAATCGCGCCCCACGCGAATCGCCTCCTCAAGCGAATACTCCGCTACCGGATCGCTCATTAACACGTAATCATCGCCCGCCGCCTTCCGCAGCGCGCGATGGATTTCCATGTCCCGCCGCCACGGTCCCGGCGGATGCGCCTTATAAGCCGTGAAGCCGCGCTTTTTGTACGCGCGCATCTCCTTCAAATAATCTTCCGTCTTCGGAAGGAACAAACTGCTCGCATAAACCGGCAGGCTCGTGCGGTATTCGCCGATGAATTGATACAACGGCAGCCCGGCCGCTTGCGCCGCCAGATCCCACAGCGCCACATCCACCGGCCCGGGCAAATACACCGGAAAAAATGTCAGGTGCCGGTCAATGGTCCACAACTCGTGATAAATCGCCTCGCGCTCACTCACCCGCCGACCCAGCACCACCGGTGCAATTACTTCCTGGAGATGCGCCTGCGTCACCATGCTCGACCGCGCCGCGAGCGCCGTCGCGTGCCCCGTGAGCCCGGTATCCGTCGTCAATCGCAACACCACCACGTCCCAATTCATTGGGCTCCGGCCCGTTCGCGCCGAATCGAACAGCGATTCCTTCCGCCGGCAACGCCACGTTTCGAACGAAGTGATTTTCATAGCCTCACAGTTCCGTCAGCTTTTCGTTTTTGAAAGTGAACCCCCAACCTGGTCCCTCGTTTGGATACGCGAACCCGTCCTTCATCCGAATCGGATGCGTCACAAGATCGTCAATCCAATCAAACGATTCCGAGCCGTGCGCGTTCGGAATCGTCATCAGCAGCGGCACATCGTATTCCTTGTAATAATGTGGAAGCACCGGAATGTTGCGCGCCCGCGCCAATTCGGCGGAATCGCGCCAGCCCTCCACGCCACCGAGGCGCAAAATATCCGGTTGCCACAAATCAATGCCCCCGCGCCCGCTTAATTCCCGCAGTGCCACCAAATCAAACTCGCGCTCGCCCATCGCGATGGAAATGCCCGCCCGCTTGCGCAATTCTGCGTAACCGGCAAAATCAGTATTCGGCAGCGGCTCCTCAAACCACGTGATGTTCAATGTGCGAACCGCATCCGCCAATTGCGACGCCGTGGTCACGGTCATACCCTGGTTCGCATCCATCATGACTTGAATTTCCGGCCCCACCGCCTCCCGGACTTTCGTGAGGCGCTCGATATCCTGTTGCAACTCGGGCGAACCAACCTTGATTTTGACCGCGCGAAATCCGCGTTTCACATAGCGCGTTGCTTCATCCAGCAATTGGTCGATGGAATAAGAAAGCCATCCACCGCTGCCATAAAGCGGCACGCGATCACGATGAACCTCAAATAATTTCCATACCGGTTTGCCCTGCAATTTCGCCCACGCATCCCACATCGCAATGTTGATCGATCCCAGCGCCCATTTGTGAATTCCGTTGTTGCCGAAATATTCCGACTCTTTGCTGTAATGCCGGATGAACTCGCGAGTCTGGTCCACATGCCAGCCGATGGCGATCGGCGCAATGTCTCGTAGCGCACCAAGAATCGCCTGTCGCGAATAATGAAACGCGAGCAAATTCGCTTCACCAATCGTGCTGTCCTCCAACTCAATCCGCGTGATAATAAACGCAATTTCAGGAATCTGGTGCGTAGCGTCGGCAATGGGCTGCGACAATGTCGAGACCGCGCGGAAAAAATGGACGCCGCGGATTTTCATGAAAGTCTGTTAGAAACCTTTGCTATTGCATGCCGGAGGTTTCTTCTCCCTCTCCGCCACGGAGTGGGGGAGAGGGTGGGGGTGAGGTGGCGTTTAGGGTTCATGGGGATATCTAAAGAATCCCATACTTCTTAAACGCCGCCGTGCTGCTCATCCCGCCTTCGATTTCCTTCCGCACCAATTTTTCACCCCGCGCCTTTGTCAAAGCGCGTTCGATGGCCTCCGCCTCAACCGCCTTCGGAATCACCACCACGCCATCCAGATCGGCAAAAATCAATTCGCCCGGCTGCACCGTCACCTGGCCGATTTCAATCGGGCAGCGATAATCCACCACTTGCGTCCGCACGCCCGAATCCTGCGCAAAACGCCCGCGCGAAAACACCGGCCAATTTTGCTCCAGCACCTTCGGCGTATCGCGATGAAACCCATTGATGACCGCGCCCACCGCGCCCAGTTTCTTCGCCGTGGCAGTCAGGATCTCGCCCCAATACGCACAACGCATTTCGCCGCCACTCGCGAGATAGATTTCGCCCGGTTGCAATTGATCCAACGCTTCGGTCAGTAGGCCGAAAGGTTTTTTCTGCTTCCCGAAAACATCAATCATCACCACCGGCATCGCGCGCCCCGCCAATTTCATTTCCTCGCGCAACGGTTG
The DNA here is from genome assembly GCA_035550235.1 of Verrucomicrobiia bacterium. Taxonomy (GTDB): domain Bacteria; phylum Verrucomicrobiota; class Verrucomicrobiia; order Limisphaerales; family DASXHY01; genus DASXHY01. The sequence continues at coordinate 2,941 of DASZPR010000063.1, forward strand.
AATCGGTTGCGGCAGAAATTGGTGCGAGTAACCGAGATCATCAAGCACATCGCCCACGACGGGGGTGTAAAGTTCGCGGCGGCAAAGGTCGAACAAATCCGAATCAGATTTCCATTCAGTTGCCATAAATAGGGTAACGAATGAGTTTAAGGATAATCATTTCGCCGGCTCGCGGACATCATTTTGTTTCTGGAGCTGCTGTGAGTCTCATCTCCTCATGCCGTGGATTGATGAGATGCATCACCAGCACTGCTATGAGATACATCACCGAAGAAGTGCCAAACAGCAGCACATAACTGTGCGTCCATTCCAAAATATAACCAGTTACTTTCGCTGAGAACATCCCTGCGATGGCTGATGCCGCGCCGCCGATGCCCACAATGGAACTCACCGCGTAACGCGGCGCTGTGTCGGAAACCAACGTATATAGGTTCGCCGAAAAACCCTGATGCGCCGCCGCCGCAATGCCAATCAGTATGGTCGCCACCCACAGATTCGATACTGACGCAGCGGCGAATACTGGCACCACGCACACCGCACACGCGAGTAGCGCTGTTTTGCGCGCTGCGTTCAATGACCATCCGCGCTTTAACAACCACGACGACAGCCATCCGCCGACCACGCTTCCGACACTGGCGATCAGATAAATCGTGACGAGCGGCGGGCCGAAATCCTTGAGGTTAAGGCCGTATTTGTCGTGCAAAAATCCCGGCACCCAAAACAGATAGAACCACCAAACCGGCGACACGAGCACAATCCCCGCCGTGAAGGCCCACGTCTGTCGATATCGCAACAATTCCAGCCAGGAAATTTTCACAACCGGATCCGGTGGATCATTTTGGATCAACTCCAATTCCGCCCGCGACACACGCGGATGCTCTTGCGGAGGGCGATACATAATCGACCACGCCGCAATCCAAACCAGCCCCAGCGCCCCGGTCACAAGAAACGCATACGGCCAGCCCCACTTATCGGCAATCGGTGGCACGAACAGCGGCGTCAGCATCACCGCAATGTTGCATCCCGAATTGAAAATTCCCGTCACCAGCGCCCGTTCCTTTTTCGGAAACCATTCGCTCACGGTTTTGATGGCCGCGGGAAAATTTCCCCCTTCCGCCAGCCCCAAACCAAATCGCGCTGCGCCAAAACCCATCGCCGTGCGCGCCAGCGTGTGGCCCATCGCCGCGAGGCTCCAGCCCAGCACCGCCGCCGCGTAACCGAATCTCGCCCCGACCCGGTCCATGAACCACCCTCCGCCCGCGTAGCCGATCGCATACGCCGCCGTGAACGCCGCCTGGATATTGCTGAAATCAATCTCGCTCCAATGCAGATCGGTCATCAGCGTCGGCTTTAGCAAACCAATAACTTGCCGGTCGAGATAATTAATCGTGGTGGCGAAAAAGAGCAGGGCGCAGATGCGCCAGCGGTATCGGCTGAAGTTCAGAGCAGCATTTGGCAATGCGCAAACCCTACCGGCGAGCAATGTTTCGGACAAGTTTGGATTACGAAGCCTTGCGTTTCTGAAACGAACGCAAAACAAAATACGCCACCGGCGTCGCGATCAACGACAGCAACACCGAAATGCACAGCGCCCCAATCACCGCCACCGCCAGCGGCCGCAGCATGTCCGCGCCCGCGCCGATGCCGAACGCGAGCGGCAGCATGCCGAGCGTGGCCGCGAGCGAAGTCATCAGCACCGGACGCAAGCGCCGATGTCCCGAGCGCACCAATGCCTCGGCCAAATCCGCGCTTTCCGCTTCCATGTGTTGCACAAAATCCAACATCAGAATCCCGTTCTTCGCGACGATTCCCACGCCAATAATCGCGCCGAGAAACGACACGATATTCAAAGTCGTACCCGTAATCCACAGGGCCGCCACCGTTCCAAACATCGCAAGAATCGCACCGAACACGATGGCAATCGGCTCGTTGAACGAGCGGAATTCAATCAGCAAAACTGTGAACACCAGCAGGATTGCCATGACCAAAACCGCCAGGAGATTTTTGAATGATTCCTGTTGTTGCTGGTAGGCCCCGCCGTATTCGACCGTGCCCGGCGGCAGCCAGTTATCTTTCGCGAGCGTATCCTGAATCTCGCGCATGGCGCTCCCCAAATCGCGGTTTTCGAGACGGGCGGTGACCATCATGACCTGCCGCAGATTGTCCCGCACGAGTTCCACTTCGCTCGGCTGGATGCTGACCTCGCAAACCTGATCGAGAGTCACCGTCGCGCCGTCCGGCGTGCGCAACGGCAGTTGGCGTAATTTTTCGAGCCGGTTCACATGATTCGTTTCCGCGATCACACGAATGTTCACCACGCGGTCGCCTTGCAGAACGTAGGAGGAAACCTCGCCCATGAGCGCGGCGTTGGCCGCATCGGAAATGTCCTGTGCCGTCAGTCCAAAACGCTCCGCTTCGGCATTGCGCACGCGGAAATTGATCGATGGGCCAGTCTCCGTAAGGCCGTTAAAGGAATCCACCACGCCGGAAACTTTTTTAATTTGCTCCTCCACGCGCGGCGCGGTTTTTATCAGCCAGGCCTGGTCCGGCGAGAACAATTTGATTTCAATCGGGTCCGGATTGTTTTGCAAATCACCGACCACGTCCGTGAGGATGCCGGGAAATTCCCAGCGAATCATCGGGAAACGCTCGGCGAACTTATGTCGCAATTCCGCGATGACTTCATCGGTGGTGTGTTCACTGCGCGGCTTGAGTTTCACCGCGAAATCCCCGCGATGGGACTCCGTGATGAACATGCCCAGTTCCGTTCCCAGCCGGCGCGAATAGCCTTCCACATCGGGATTATTGCGCAGGATTTCCTCCGCCTCATTCAGCACGCGCGAAGTTTCATCCAGGCTCGTTCCCGGTGGCGCCCAGTAGTCGATGACGAACCCGCGTTCATCGAAGCTCGGCAGAAAATCCGTCGGCAACTGGCGATAAACAAAAATCCCCACCACAAAAATCAGCACACAACCGAGTAGTGTGAGCCAGCAATGGCGAATCGCGACCCGCAGCGTGCGCTCGTAAAGCTTCAGCACCCGTCGCAGAATAAATCCGCCTTCCGTATCCTTCGGCGCGTGGCCGTGCTCGAGTTTTTCCCGCGCACGAATGAACCACCCGGCGAGCGATGGCGTCATCGTCAGCGCCAGCAGCAACGAGGTTAGCAGCGACACGACCATCGTGAGCGCGAGGGCCCGAAAGAAAACACCCGTAATGCCCGTCAAAAACGTGAGCGGCAAAAACACCACCACCGGAGTGAGCGTCGAGCCAATGAGCGGATGCAATATTTCGCCAATGGCTTCCTGAATTCCCTCAATCTTTGGCCGGCCCGCCGCGATTTTCACGAACATCGCTTCCACCACCACAATGGCATCATCAATGATCAACCCAATCGATGCCGCAATGCCGCCGAGTGTCATCATGTTGAAACTCATGCCGGACAATTTCATCGCCACGAAAGTGATGAGCACCGAAATCGGGATTGTGACAATCGCCGTGACCACGCTGCCCCAATTTTTGAGGAAGAAAAACAGGATGACGATCGATAAAATCAACCCAAACAAAATCGCGTCCCACACGCTGCTCACTGAGTCGCGCACAAATTGAGATTGGTCGTAGAAAAATCCCAATTTCATGTCCGGCGGTAATTCATGGCGCAGTCGTTCCAGTTGCGCCTTCAATGCCTTCGCAATGTCCAGCGTGCTCGCGTCCGGTTGGCTTTGGACGTTGAGCAACACGGCATTTCGCCCTTGCGCCGTGACCACCGTGTAGGCCGGCGCGGGGCCGCGTTCCACGTGCGCAACATCTTTGATCAGCACAGGATGATTTCCGTGAACGGCTACGACCACATTCCCGATTTCCGCTTCCGATCGCACGCGGCCGTCCACAGTCGTGAGATACAGATGGTAATTTTCCTGCATCATCCCGGCGGCGGCGATGAGATTGTTTTTCGTCAACGCACTACTGACGGCGGCCAGATCCAAATGAGCCGCTTGCAATTTCGTCGGGTCCACAACGACGTGAAATTCCGGCACGTTGCCACCCGTCAATTCCACCCGCGCCACACCCGGAATCTGGAGGAATTGCGGCTTGATCGTGTAATTCGCCGTCTCCCACAAATCCATGATGTTGCGATTCGAACTCGTCAGGCTGATGCCGATGATGGGAAACGCGGAGAACGTCACGCGCTCCACTTCGGTGGAGGCGCTCGCGGGCAAATCGGCGCGAATCTCAGCCAGGCGGCCCAGCACATACAACTCCGACCGTTGCATGTCGACCTGCCAGTTGAAGAACACATTGATTTCTGCCGAGCCGCGTTTCGTTTTCGAACGCACCGAAACCGCGCCCGGAATTTCCTTCAGCACTTCCTCAATCGGGCGGGTGACCGTAGCCATCATTTCGTCCGCGGGCATGATGCCGTTGTTCACCAGGATGACGACGCGTGGGAACTCCGTGTGCGGAAAAACTGAGGAAGGCAGATGCAGCGCGG
>DASZPR010000064.1:0-1674 GCA_035550235.1 Verrucomicrobiia bacterium
CACGACGGGCCGCGCGTTCGGATCGGTCAATTGTTCCGTCACCTGCGAGGGTGTGTTGAGCACCGTGGTGGTCAGTGCGCCGTTCTTGCCGTTGGCGCCATTCGTTTCGGGATGCGAATTCGCCGCATTCACCGCTTCAGCATTATCGAGAGTCTCTTCGGTCAGCTGATGATCCGGCTCAATGGGAGAGCCGGAGGGCCGCGTGGCGATGGTCAAAACGCGGAAACCCGCGAGGCTCGCCGCCTCCGCCATCATTTTGATCCACGTGGTGCGTCCTTCGCCCTCGCTGGAGGAGGTGATCCCGCAGACGAGCCCGTGGTTTTGTGAGCGGCTAAGCCGGCCTTGCAATAACGTCCAGGTCCGAAAGGCCCATTGCGTCCGGGCCTCTTCTTTCATGTCGTTCAAATCTCCGAGCGTGGTCAGCAACGGAAGTTTGGTGACACGGCGAATGTCCTCGGGCGTTCGCACGCGGCGATCGGTGATTTCAATCAGGAACACCAGCAACAGCCCGAGGGCCATGCCCATACCGCCGCCAAAAATTGTCAGTGCGCCGATTTTAATTTTTCGATGGCCGGAGTGAACGGTCTTCAACTCCGCCGGCGCAAACAGCCGCACGGTCCCGGGCGGATTGGACGCATACAACTGCGCTTCGCGTTGATGTTCATCCAGTGTCACCCGCGCATCCTCCAGCGCGCGCAAACGCGCACGGATTACTTCCACGTCCGGTTGCACCACATCGCCTCGGGCCGTGATCACCGTGGCGGCGGCTGCGCCATCTGAGCTGCCGGTCGCTTTCACCAGTTCATTGCTGATGGTGTTTACCCGGTTGATCTCATCGATGACTCTTGGATGCTGTTCGGTGTATTTCGCCAGCAACTGGTTTAATTCCAATTGTGCCGCCTGCAATTGTTCGTTGAGCTTGCTGATCATGAACGTGGATTGGGCGGAGAGCGCCGGGTTGTGGCCGAGAGAACTCAATTGTGATTTGGCCCCCGCCAATTTATTCGACGCCTGGGAGGCGTCGGGCAAGCCGCGGAATTGCGCCGTCAGATCGTTGATGTCCCGGTTCATCTGGTCGACCTGTTCCTTCAAATACGTGTCGGCCACCTCGGCGGCCTGCTTCGCCTGCAATTGGCTCGTGTAATTCGTCGCTTCCCGGGCATAAAGGTTGGCGAGATCCACGGCTTCCTGCGGTGTAGGTGCGGATAAATAAACCTTGATGACATCCGATTCCTCCAGCGGATCCACCTTCACGCGCTTGGACATTTCATCCTGCGGTATCGGTGGCTGCGCGCTCATGCCCACGCGCCGCAACAAGTCCGGAGCGGCCAGGAGCTCGGAAAAGGTCTGCGACGTCAGCGGCGTGGTCTTGAGAAAATCGCTCGTGCCCGGCGTTTCATAACGCATGAGTGACGTCACCGCGGTGAAGGACGGCTTGACCTTAAACCAACCGAGTGTGAAAAACGCTCCCGCGATGATAATCCCGCAAACGATTGGCCAATGCCAGCGATGCGCGAGAATTTCCGCCGCGCTCCAAAAATCAAAATTTTTGCGCCGGCGATAATCTCCATTGCCGTTGGCCGCGGCGCCGGTTGAATTCTGCGAGGGATAATGGCCATCGCGGCGCGGAGCCGAATGGGTCGCGTTTTCGTCAAAATCTTCGTTCATTGCATT
>DASZPR010000065.1:0-19438 GCA_035550235.1 Verrucomicrobiia bacterium
ATTCAGAAACAAATAATAAAATCCGCCGCGTTGATAAATACAGGAGCCCTCGGTGGTGTTGCTGAAAAACGTCGCGCCGTTGTTGGCGATCTTCACCGCGCTCGAGGCAGAGCCAAGCGGCTTGCCGGTGGAGGGATCCAATTGAATCAACATGATGCCGTCCGAGTAGGAGCCGAACGACATCCAAACCGTGCCGTTGGTGTCGACGAGGATACTGGGGTCGATGCAATTGACGGACGTGAAATCGGTGTTCGTTGACGTCTGGCCGATGGCATCGGATTCGACGACCTTTCCTTGATCGGTCCATGCCGGCGAATTCAGCGAGGGCGAGGTGACCAGCCCAATGACGGAATCAATCGTGCCCCACGACGAAACCGCGTAGTAGAGATTGTAACGCCCGTTGAAATAGGCGATGTCGGGCGCCCACGCCCAGTTATTTGGATCGAATCCAGAAACGGCGTTGGTGACCCAATTCGGCGGACTGCCCGGAAACACACGCCCGCTATAGGTCCAATTGCGCAGGTCCGAGGAGACTTTGCCCATGATCCCGGCGCTCGTGCGGAAAATGTAATAATTCGTTCCATCCTTGATCATCGTGGAGGGATCGTGCGCGGCGTAATCACCGTACACCGGCATTTGCGCCGGGCTTGGCATCGCGAAAAACAGAACAAAAATGGCGGCGAGGCCGCCGCAGATGCGCGGAAGGAGTCTGGTTACGAATTTTGCTACGACAGCGTTCAGATCCGGCCCGTCTCGTTTCACTTGGTATCGCTCGACCGCCGGCGCGAAGGTCTTTCGCTTCGCGCCGTGGTCAGCGAATCAGCATATCACATGGAATCCCTGATGGTCCAAGATTTTACTTTTGCAACCGGTAGAACGCTGAGGCACCGGACGCTGGAAGGGTCATTTCGTAATTCGGGCCGTTGATGACGAGCGAGCCGGTTACCGGCGCCCAGGTCGCGTTCGCGTTGAGAGAAGAGCTCCACATCACGTTGACGAGCGCCGAATTCGTCGGCCAGGTCAGGACGAGATTGTTACCGGATATTTTGGTGCTGAGTGAGACGTTGAGATTTGAGCCGATGAGTTGGTTCGGTCCGAGCGCGTGATCGGCGGCGATTTGTCCCGGTGACATGGGGCCTTTGTAGATGCGGAACTCGTCCATCGTGAGAGCGAGCAACGGGTCGGCCGACCACAACGAGCGGCCGATGTAGTTGTTGGGATCTCCGGTCGCCGTGACTTCCGGCATGGTAACCACGATGTTGGAGTTGATCGCCGCCAGCACTCCATTGGTGTAGATGGAGCAGTAGCCCGCTTCCGGGTGATACACGGTGACGATATGGACGTTCGTGTAATTATCCAACACGGGTGTGAAGAACGGGTCTTGTTCGGTGGTGGCGTTTTTGATGCCGGCCTGGACTGTGTTGGCGCCGGTATGCGGCTGGAAGCTGAGATAATTGAAACCCGTAGGGCCGGTGGTGTCGCCAAAAGTGAAAAGCACCGCCCAATTGGGAATCGTGGTAAAGCTGACCCAGGTTTCCACGGTGACAGCGTCCATGTTCGTAATGATGCCGCCGGGAATTTGAACAAACGCGCTGGAGCCGTCCAATTGAAGGTGTCCGCTGCCGTCCAAAGTGGCGGCGCCGTTGAGAAAGCCATCCCACGTTGTGCCGCCTATTGAATCCGAAACCGTGCTGCTGCCAACGGTGTCTGAAAAGCTGTAGCGATGCTGCAGCGAAGCAGTGTTGGTGTAGGTGCTGACGGTGACGGAAACAGAATTACTCAGGCTGCCCACGATTGCCCAGACCGAGGCCGTGCCGGGGCCGGTGGCGCGCAGGTGGCCATCGGCGGCGACCGTGACAACGTTGGTGGCCGTGGAGCGGTACGTGAGCCCGAGGCCGGGTGTGACCGTGATGTTCACATTCGTGCTGGACGCGTAATCACCGAAAACCTGCGCTTGTTCGTAGCCGCCGATGAAAAGATTGGTGCGCGGCACTTGAATGTGAACGGCAAGCAACGGATTTGCGCCGGTCGCGGTGGTATAAACCACCGTGCGGCCCGGATAATCAGGATTGCTCTCATCAATGACGACATCCGACGCCGCCGCCGGGCTGCCGTATGCGAGCAGAATGCCGCGGGAGATCCAGTCGTTCACGGTGGCGGTATTGGCTGCCGGAAGGATCAGCTTGCCGCCGGCGGTGAAGTTGATCGCGCGCGTCGCGTCCGTATCCACGCCCCCGGAGAACACCGGCGTGCTGGCTGTGCCGGTATTGAAACCGTTGGTCACGCTCACGAGACCGCCGTAAATATTCAGGTGGCCGCCGAATTGCATCCAGGTCACGTTCAATTGGGCATTGGAATAAACGTTCACCGTGACATTGGCGCCGCCGGGAAACCACCATGCGGTGCCGACCGCCATGGTGTCGATGATCGAGACGACGGCATTGCTGTTAATGTTGAGCGTCGTCACTCCGGAATTGTTATCTCCCCAGGTGAAAAGACCGAAACCGAGGGTTACGTGCCCGCTGATATTCATGGTCTGGCCCCACAACGGACCGAACATGGCGTCATTGATTGCCACCACATCCGTCGAGCCGATGTTGATGGGGCCAAGGGATCCCCCCGCGTTGGCAGATGTGTCAATTTGGTAAGTCGTGCCGTCGGTTGGCGGCGGATTACCCTGGGTCCAATTCGCCCCCTGGCTCCAGGTCATTTTATCGCCACCGGCGGACCATTGATAATTCGTTTGCCCCGCTGGTTGCGCGTGGGCGCTCCATGCCGCGGCGATGCCGGCGATACCTGCCAATATGTTTCGTATGAGTCGAGTTTTCATGGGGGTGTGTTGATTAATTAGCGTTTTTTGGGGGACTAAACGAATTCAGGGCGTGCGCGAAGCTGGCGAATCAGTTCGTGACGCTGAAATCTCATGGGGCGATTTGTATTTGGGCTTACATTAATCAATGCGCAATTGAGGAGCCCAAACCCGACATCGTCCCTGAAAAAACTTTAAAAAAATTCGTGCCGGCCAGGAATCGGGGAGGCGGAGGAGAGGAAATCGAAGGCAACGAGCTTACTTCATTAGCGTTTCCGCTTCACGGCAGAGAATCTGCGCAAAGACCCAGTCGAACCAAAAGCCTTGCACTCCAGTTCCACGATCCAGACCCACGCTGAACTTGCTCTCGATCAAGTCGCGAGCCTGGGCGATTTCCGCACGAGCCTCGTCCTGCCGATGCAAACGCCAGTCGGCCATGGCGAGGATGACTTGAGCTGTTGCGCTGCGTGGCGCGTTATATTCTGGGTAGCTGAGACAGCGGCGGGCGGATTCAGCCGCTTTGGAAAATTCACCCAGACGATATTGCACCAAGGCGAGCGAAACGGAACGCCACGCTGCCAGAAACACATCATTGGTGACGTCAACGGACAAGGATTGCTCCGCGTTTTCCAGCGCCGGCAAATAGGAGCGCAGAAAGCTGTCGCTCGGCGGCAACAACAGGCTGATTTTTATGATACGGTCCGTGAAGGGTGAAGTGGTATTGGCGAACCGCGCTGCAATCCCGTTGCGGAAATGTTCGTAGCCTTCGGCGTTGCCCGATTCGATCAGCGCGGGTCCGCATTCCAGATAATCCAGGGTGCCCGTATCCGCGCCGTCCAGGTCGTTGATCTTTAAGAGCGCCGTAAACTGTTTCGCTGCCTGGGGCCATTCGCCTTGTAAAGCGTGCCATTCCCCGAGCGCCCGCAATACCGTCGCTCCTTCCACGGTTGGCTTGTCAAGCGTGACCTCGCTCAATAATTTTTCCGCATCCGTAAATCGTTCCGCATTGATCAGCACGGTTGCCTGCGTGATCTTTTGTCCCGCCTCAGCTTCGCGACGCAAACGATCCTGCTGGCGCTCGGCTTCGACGGCGCGTTGGCGCGCTTCCCGTTCCCGAAAAAAGAGCCACGTGGAAGTGCTAAACCCGGCAATCAGGGCGAGCGCAACGGCTCCGGCGGAAGCGAAAATAATCTTGTTGCGTCGAACGAGTTTTTGGAAGCGATAAATCCGGCTCGGCGGACGGGCTACGACCGGCTCGTTGCCGAGGTAGCGCTGAATATCCATCGCGAGACCGTTGGTGGTTTCGTACCGGCGCGTGCGGTCTTTCTCCAAGGCCTTCATCACGATCCAGTCCAGGTCGCCTTTGACCAGTGAGATGAGTTTGGGCGCTTCTTCGTGTCGATGCGATGCGGTGGTATTTAGCTCCGCTTTTTGCATGGTGGTGAGCATGGTTGAGGGACGCCGGGGCTCCTCCTCACGCAGGGTGCGCCGCATTTGATCGAGACCGGACTTCACCAATTCTTTCGGATCAAAAGGCGTTTTCCCGGTCAGCAATTCGTAAAGCAGTACGCCGAGCGAATAAATGTCGCTACGGGTGTCCACATCCAGCCCGCTCATCTCCGCCTGCTCAGGGCTCATGTAAGCCGGTGTACCGATGACTTCATCGTAGGCCGTGAATAAGGTGCGGTCCGTTAATCGCCGTTCCGTGGCTTTGGCGATGCCGAAATCAATCACCTTCGGCACCGGAACTCCATCGTGCAGCGTGACGAGAATGTTCGAGGGCTTGAGATCGCGGTGAATGATCCCTTTTTGATGGGCGTGTTGAACGGCGTGGCAAACTTGAATCAGCAGATTCAACCGCTCGCGCGTGTCGAGGTTGTTCCGGTCGCAATATTCGGTGATCTTCACGCCGCGCACCAATTCCATTACGAAATAAGGCCGGCCGGTCTCGGTTGAGCCCGCATCGAGCACGCGCGCGATGTTCGGATGATCCATCATGGCCAGCGCCTGGCGCTCGGCATCGAATCGCGCGATGACACTTTTCGTGTCCATGCCGAGCTTGATGATTTTGAGCGCCACACGACGGCGCACCGGCGTTTCCTGTTCCGCCATGTAAACCACACCGGCGCCGCCCTCGCCGATTTGTTGCAGAAGCTTGTAAGGCCCAATGCGCGAACCGACGGCCTCGGTAACCGGAGCTTCGCTGGAGGATTTTGGCGGCCGGATCGGAGCGGCTTCCGCGAAAAAATGGTCCGCATTTTTTTCGGACTCGAGCAGGGTCTCGATACGGGCGCGCAGCGCGGGATTATTGCCGCAAGCCTTGTCGAGAAAAGCCTGGCGCGCGACAGGGTCGGTTAAATTCCGAGCTGCTTCAAACAGGGCTTCCTCTTGGCGAGTATTATCCATCAGGGATCGCGGTGTAAAATACACAGACGAGCGACCTTAAACTTCTGCTTTGATGGCGGCATATAACCATGCTTTTGCGAAGGCCCACTGTCGCTCCACGGTGCGCTCGGTCGTGCCCAGATATTCCGCTATTTCCTGATTGGTTTGGCCGCCGAAAAATTTCAGCACCACGATCCTGGCTTTTTCGGGGGCCTCGATTTGAAGTTTTTGCAATGCCTCATCAATCAGGAGAATTTTCTCATCAGGACTCGCCTCGGGAAGGTCAAGGCCTTCGATGTCCACCCGCATTTGCCCCCCGCCGCGCTTCAGCGCGGACTTGCGCCGGGCGTTTTCGATCAGGATGCGCCGCATCGCCTCCGCCGCGGCGCCGAAAAAATGCGCGCGGTTCTGCCACGTTCGCATTCCGCCCGAGACCAGTCGCAACCACGCCTCATGAACAATTGCCGTGGCCTGCAAGGTTTGTCCCGGCTGTTCCTGCGCCATCCGGGCCGTGGCCAGTTTTCGCAATTCATCATAAACCAGCGGTAATAATTCCTCCCCAGCCTTCCCGTCACCATTCCCAATCGCCCGCAAGACTTGAGTGATTTCGCTCATCACGTGTAGCGGCTTTATACCAGCTTAAGCGTTTAGTGGCTAGAACCCACTTGTGAGAAGGCCGGCGAAGTGCCGTTTTCCTCGGAAAACAATCGTCAAGGCCTGTCTATAGGCATTGGCGGAATTCTAAAAGAATCGAATCGTCTGCGGTCAAAGATTACTCTTGAAACCCACGATGCGCCCGTCGGGGAGCCGCACCATTTTGTCCGGGTCCGCACCGGCTAATTCAGGCGTGGTTTCGCCGCCCTCCAAATGAACGATGGTCTGCCGATTACGCTCGATGGTGACCGGGACGGTGACATTGCCATAGCCGTTGGCTCTCGCGATCACCTTGTATTGTCCCGGGGGAAGGGACACCGTGGCAGGTGAATCCATAATGGTGTCGGTTGAATTGTGAACTTCGCGCAGAGGTTGTCCATTCGCTTCCAGGATCGAATAGTCGGAATATTCGCGGCCCTCGTAGTCGCGGCTGTAAAAATGGGCGCCTTGATCATAGGCGGAATAGACGGTCAAAAACCCCTCGCTCGTTGGTTGCGGGGCGGACGCGTGGGCAGGCCCTACGGAATCGAGCACCAACCTATTGCGTTCACTCACGCAACCGGTCAGCGCGAGGACAAGGAGAGACATGGCACAAAACAAAAAGCCTTTCATAGCATTGATCATTCTGGCTCTCAAACGAAGGGCGGGGAAGTTTCTGAATTTTTTTTAATGTTCCGTTCACCCTCGGTTAATCCAAAGCGTCCGAAACGCCTTGCTGGGGGGCGATTCCCCGGTAAATTTCAGTCAACGGTTTATTCCCCGACCTGTCTAAACGCTATGCGAATCCTTTTGGTGGAAGATGAAAAGAAAGTTGCGGACATCATCGAACGCGGCCTCAAGGCGGAGCGCTTTGCGGTCGATGTGTGCCATGATGGCCGGAGCGGCTACGAACTGGCTTCCGCTTACGACTACGACTTGCTCATTCTGGATTTGATGTTGCCGGAAATGGACGGCACGGAAATTTTGACGAGGGTTCGCCGGAAAAACCAGGAAGTGCCCGTCCTGATTCTCACCGCGCGGGACGCCATGGCTGACAAGGTCAAAAACTTCGAAAGCGGCGCGGATGATTACCTCACCAAGCCGTTCGCTTTTGCGGAACTGCTCGTGCGCGTCAAAGCTCTGCTGCGCCGGGGGCCGGTAAGCCGCAGCAACGTCCTCCGCGTGGCCGATCTGGAGATTGATCGCATCACTCAACAGGTTCGACGCGGCGGCAGAAAGATCGAACTCACCGCCAAGGAATATGCCTTGCTCGAATACCTGGCCACTCACCCGGGGCGCGTTTTTTCCCGCTCGATGATTATTGAGCACGTGTGGGACCAGAGCTTCCAGGGGCTGACCAACATAGTGGATGTCTACGTGCGGCATTTGCGCTCCAAGCTGGACGATCCATTTCCAATTAAACTCCTCCGCACGGTGCGGGGCGCCGGCTACACCTTAGACGAGGCGGCGGCGTGAACGCGCGTTCCATTCGTTTTCGGCTGGTGGTTTGGTATGCGGGGTGCCTCACCTTGATTTTCATGATTCTGTGCGCGCTGCTGTTTCTGAATTTGCGGCAGTTTCTTGAGCGAGACCTGCGCCTGGCGGAACTCCGGCGCGCCCATCAAGTGGCCAATACTCTGCTCGCTCGCGTGCCGAAAATCAGCGAAGACACCGTGGGGCCGCAGGTCAAGGATTGGTACGAACCGGAACTCAATAACCGTTATATCCGAATCTCGCGGCCGGATGGTACGGTGATCTACCTATCCGGGCTGCCCCAGGCGGAGCTTTTCAATCCGGCGCAAGTCCCATTTCTCAAAAACGTCGGCTCGACCGAGTTTTCGGAAAAATTGAAAGTCGGCAACGACAAGACTCTGCTGATTGCGGGGCTCAATTTCCCGGATAAACGCAATATCCGATATGTGATTGAATTTGGGGAGTTGCTGGATCCGGTGGAGAACATGCTCGACCATGTTTTTCTTCAATTGACCCTGGCGTTTCCGCTGGCGATTTTCATCATCACGACGGGAGGATATTGGCTGGTAAGCCGTGCGCTCCGGCCGGTGGAGCAAATTACTTCAGCGGCGGAACAGATCACCCAGCACAATCTCGGCGAGCGCCTGCCCGTCTCGAAAAGCGGCGATGAGTTGGAACGCCTTTCCAATTCATTGAACCACATGATCACGCGCCTCGACGATGCGTTCCAACAGACGAATCGATTTCTGGCCGATGCATCACACGAGTTGCGCACGCCGCTGACCATCCTCTGTGGTGAACTGGAGGAATTGACGAATGACATACGGATCGACCCCCGGCAGCGCGAGCGCACGCTCAGCCTGCTGAGCGAAGCTCTCAGGCTCAGCAAAATCGTTGAACAATTGTTGATGCTGTCACGTCTGGATGCGGGCGAGGCGACCGTGGAATGGAAGCAATTCGATTTGGCCGAGTTGGTCCGCTCGACAGCGGAACAAATGAACCTGCTGGCGGAGGACAAAAATATTTCCATTCATGGCCTGGCTCCGGAGGCGGTGTTCATTGAGGGCGATCGCTCGCGTCTCAAACAGGTGCTCGTGAATCTTTTGGACAACGCCATCAAATACACCCCGGCCAAGGGTTCGATTACCTGGGCGGTGCGCCGGTCGGATGACCATGCAGTGTTGGAAGTTTCCGACACTGGCATCGGCATTCCCGCCGAGGCCCTGCCACACATCTTTGAGCGCTTCTATCGCGTAGACAAGGCGCGATCGGCTGATGGCGAGAGCATTGGGTTGGGACTCTCCATTGTTAAATCCATTGTCACGGCGCACGGCGCCGAGGTCGAAGCGGAAAGCACGGCCGGCAAAGGCACGTGCTTCCGCGTCCGGCTTCCGATTTCCAAACCGGCCTCAACACCGGCCGTTAAAAACGCCACGTGAGGTCCATCTGCACGAGGTTGTAATTTCGGATCGGATTCAGGCCCGGCATATCCAGGTTGTTGCCGCCGGTGCCAAGATTGTTATTGATGCGGTCCGCATGGCCGTATCGCAGCGTGCCGATAATGGCGTCCGTGAAGCTATAGGCAAACGAAGTGTAAACGCCCTCCAGATTGGCGCGTCCCTCGAAGAAGTCCGAGTCGATCAGATTCACATCCAGGGAATATTGCTCAATGTGCTGCCAGTAAGTCCTCCATTCCCACGTGTTCTTTTTGGAAGTGGAACCATAAACCAAACCCTGCGTCGGCCCATACACGGGGCCAGCGCTGCCGATGCCAAACCCGACCTGATAGGCTTTGACATCGCTCTTGTAGGCATGTGGCAAGCCGGCGGTTGTGGCCGCCGCTTCGGCGCGTTTGTCTCCATCCAGGTTATAGGCAAAATCGCCGAACAGGCGCGCCTGCAAATCGCCCAAAAAGGTGTGTGGCAAGGCGAAGTTGAATTCCGCCGGTATTTCCAGGACCAGCAGGTCGTTGATTCCGTTTTGATTGAAAGCGGCGCCGCCTCCGAAATTCGGGTTGCCGCCGGTTCCGTTGCCTTCGCCCGTGTAATTCAGATTTAACCCACCGCTGGTGCCGTGTCCCGTATAAGTGTAGACCACGGGCGCCGCCTTGATGCTCAAGGTCGAATTAATCTTCGCTGCTGCGCCGGCTTGCCACGCAAGAATGAACGTGTCGCTGCTCGGCACCTGTGTGGCTGAACCCGGATCCTGGTAATCGAACTGGCCGAAATCGGCGAACAGATCCACATTGCCAACTTTGTATTTGAATTTTTCGAAAGCGCCTTCCGGGTTGATATCGGAATCCCACACCATCGGCGTCACATACAAAGGCATCGGCATGCGTCCAACCGTCATTTCGTACCAGGGAGTCGGATGCCAGCCGAGGTAAAGCTGGCCGACCCCGATGCCGCTTTGCGCTTTGTCCGAAGGCGTGACGGCGCCGCCGGTGGTGTTGTTACCGAACGTGCTCCACGGCGAACGCGGGTTGGTGGAGGTTTCGAGGCGAATGCCGTAATTGAAATCGTCAAAAAGGTCGCCGCGAATTCCCACCCGGAAAGCGTAGCGAAAACGCTCACGATAGAAAGTGCTCGGGCTGGCTCCCTCCACGTTGTCCGCGCCGCGATATTCATAGCGGAAGCGCACGTCGCCAAACAGTTGCACGCTCTTGATCGTGTCGGCGATTTTCCATTTCGAGGCCGGCATGGCCGCCTGGTTCACGGAGTTGCTTTGCCGCGCGGCAATTTCCGCCTCGATTTTCGCCGCTTCCGACTGGCTCAAAATTCCTTTTTGGATCAGCGCATCCACCACCGGGTCGGATTGCGGCGCGGAGGATTGGGCGTACGCTCCAAAGCCGAACGCCAGAACGGCGCTCGAAGCAATGGCCGGGGTTTTGAATAGTTTAAATTGGGATCCAGATTTTTTCATAAATGCTGGCGTAATCTGAAAACCATTCATGAAGCGTGGATGAATGATTCATTAAAAACCGTTCAGAAAGTTTTGGTTTCGGGGGGAATGTGACAAAGTTTCGACTCGGCATGAACAGCGCCAAAACGGTTGCGGCAATTGGAGATTTTCCACCTTGTTTGACATCCTCTTTTCGGACATTTGGTCGGGTTTGTAACAATCGCGTTACGGGACTGTTACGCGCACTCTGTTTTGCGCTGCTTTTTACGACGGTTTTCCCCTTTAAAACGCTCGCGTCGGAAACGAATTGTGACGAAACGCCTTTCTTCGATGACGGCGTCATGATTCGGGTTCCGGTGGCTGTTTTCGGCCGGACTTTGTACTTCTCAATTGATACGGGATTTACTCGTTCCGCCGTCGACAGCCGTTATGCGCCGCTGCTTGGAAAAGCGATCTCGACATGCACAGCCGAAGGGCCGCTCGGCGCCATGGAAGGTGTCCCGGTCTATTCCGCGCCGGAGATTTCTGTCGGTGGCAGACAACTGGAATTGAAAACCATTTTGGCGACTGACCTTCAGATGTCGCGGTGGGTTTCGGGAGAGCCATGCGATGGAGTGATCGGGATCGACGGCTTGTCCAACCTGGTGGTGTCGCTGAATTTCAGTCGCAAAACCATCGCGCTGCAAAAGTCCGTTCCCGAAAATATCGACCGCGATTTTATCAGCGTTTCCCTCAAAAATAGGGACGCGAGTTTTCTCCTTCCCATCCGGGTGAATGGCGTGGGCCTGACGGAATTGGTCATCGACACCGGTGACAGCAGTTCGATCTCCTTTGATGTGGCTGACTGGAATGAAATCTTCGTCCGGCCATCGATGCATCAATCCACGACCACGCTGGCGGGAATCGGCGAACAGGTTGCCACCAGCAAAATCGGTGTCGTTCCCTCAATTTCTCTGCAAAGCCTGAACTATACAAACCTGCACGCCACGTTCATCAGAAATCCCGCCGAGTCGTCGCACATCGGCCTGGGCTTTTTCCGCCGTCACGATGTCATTTTTGATTTTCCCAATCGCACGCTCTATTTGAAGCCGAACGAGAATTTTTCCGTGCCGGACGAAGAGGATATGAGCGGACTCCACTTGTTGAGGCACCAGGGAAGCACCATCGTCTACTCAGTCGACGAAGGAAGCCCCGCGTTCAAACAAGGCATCCGCTCGCGGGACAATATTGTATCGGTCAACGGACAGGATTCCTCCAATCTCACGATGGATTCCATCCGCCGCATTTTGCGCGCTGGAGACGGGCAACAAGTCGCGCTGCAAGTCAAACGAGGAACCAGCGTGCTGGGCTTCAGGATCGCGCTGAAAAAAGCGCTCTGAAAGACGCGCGGCTTACTTCATGGAACTCTGCCAGCCGATGGGTTCGCCGTTGGGAAAATAAACCAACTGATCGTGCGCGCCGGCAGCCGGCTTCCAGTTCCCGTCGAGGTGAAGCACGGTTGTTTTTCCAGCTTCCACTGTGACCGGCAGGCGCACGTTTCCGTAATTGGCTGAAGCCCCGAGGATGGTGTAATGGCCGGCTGGGATCGAGACGAGCGTCGGGTTTTCATCCATCGGCCCGCGATGATTTTCCACGATCTTCACCCGGGCGCCAGCCGAGTTGTAAACCTCGTAGCTGGAGTGCGGATAATAATAAGTGCTGTCACCGATCTGGTGCGTTTCCAAATCCGTATACACCTGCAGGCCGCCCAGGTTGGAGAGTTGTTTGGTGCTGGCGGGTTGAGGGCCAACCGAGGAGAGAGTCAGCGGCTGCGAAGCGCATCCCGCAAAAGCCAGCACCATGGCGGCTCCGGCGATATTTTTAACCATTGTTTTCATATTAGCTCACTCTGGCACCCGCTCGTTAATCGGTCTTGAACCGTTCATTAAAATTCGTTCAGAAATTAAAACGTCCCTGGTCGGAGCGACCCGGAAAATCGAGCAGCCACGAATGGCGTGCTGGCGCGATTCTCCGGATAGAATGCATTTGTCTGTTCTGGCTGAGCGCATCCGCTCCAATCATCCCGAAGGGATGCCCGAGAATAACCCGGCGATTTATCGCCGGGTGGAATAGCGGATGATTCGAGTTTCAGAGGAACGACTGAAATTTTTCCGAGGACGTCAATCGTCCCTGCGGGACTCGCTGTTTCACTGCCAATTCCCGGCGATGAATCGCCGGGCTACTGTCAGATGTTCCTTCGGAACAAAAACGCAGGCGAAGCGTTCATCGTCGCTTCGTGACAAAACCCGACTTTCGACTTACTGCATCAGGCCTGTTTGATAATCCAGATTGGCGCGTTCGATCATCACGTTGTAACGGGCGCCCGTCTCTCCAATTTGCGCCGAGGTCAATGCCAGTTGCGCCTGGCTCAACTCCACGATGGAACTGCTGCCGATCTTGTAACGGGCTGCGGCCAGTTGGTAGGCCTCGGCCGCGTTGCGGGCCAGATCTTGCGTCGAATGATATTCTTCCAAAGAATCGTTCACGTTCAGCACCGCGAGATGAACGTCCCGCACGATGTTATCTTCCACCGCTCGCAGAAGTTCGTTGTCCGCCTGGGCCTGGTATTGCGATTCCCGTTCCCGCGCGACCAGCCGGCCGCCTTCGAATAACGGCAAATTTAATTGCAGCGCTCCCGCGGCGTAATTTTCTGACAAATGATCGTCCCGCACGGGCGCATCGCCCGCCACGCCGACGGCGCTGATGACGGGCAGCCGCGCATCGCCCTGTGATTTTGCCAACCGCAGAGCGGCCTGGTAGCGGTCGCGCAAGCTGGCGAGTTCCGGACGCTTGTCGAGGGCGGTCTGGACGAGTTGTTCCACATTAGTGACCTCGGCATCGACGAATTCGGGAGGCTCCGCCAGGGCGAACGTGTGTGAGTCATGATAGCCGAGTGTTGATGAGAAGGAAATCATGGCGGCATTCGCGTCGTTCCGCGCTTTTTGCAACAGCAGTTGCGCTTCAGCCAGGGCCACGCGGGCAAAGGCGACATCCAATTCGGATTTAAGTTTGTTGGAGGCCTGCAGTTCAACTTGGTTGAAGAGGAGTTGCCGGGTATCGAGCGTCTGCTGCGATACGTTCAGGATGGATTGGGCTTTGAGGACATTGAAATATCCGGCGGCCACTTCCAACAGGATCTGCTCGCGGGTGGCGTTGGCATTCTGTTGTTCCGCTTGCGCGCGAAACTTGGAGCTGGCGGTCAAATTGGCAGTCTGACCGAAATCCGTGATCAATTGGCTGGCCGCCACTCCGCCCGCCGCACGGTCGTAGACGCTTGGGTTGTTCAAGCCGCCGGCGAGAATCCGCGCGCCCGGCTCATTCACTCCGGCGGCGGTTCCAAAAAGATTCACCGACGGGAAAAATCCGGCGCGCGTTTCCTTGACGATTTCCTGCGCCGCCATTGAACGATAATTCGCCGCCGCGATTTCGGGATGTTTCTCCAACGCGATTTTTTGTGCGCCCGCCAAATCCAGGCTGAATACCTGGTTGGTGTTTTCGCCGCAGGCCGTGATGGCGAGGCATAGAACGGCGGACAGTATGAAGGTGCTTTGTTTCATTCTAATTTCCTAGTGTCCGGCTGGTGTCGCCGGGCCGCTGGGTGCGGCATGAGCCGTTTCTTTCCCCCGATAGACGAGGTAATAGGCAGCCGGCACAATAAAGACCGTGAGCACGACCGAAACGGCGAGTCCGCCGATGATCGCGCGCGCCAGTGGGGCGTAGGCCTCGCTTCCGGCGCCCAAAGCCAGCGCCATCGGGATGAGCCCAATCAAAGTCGCCAGCGAAGTCATCAAGACCGGACGGAGACGCACGCGGCACGCCATCGAAACGGCCTCGCGCAGCGGCCTTCCTTCCTGTTGCAACCGGCGCGTGAATTCCACAATCAGAATGCTGTTTGAAACCACGATTCCCACCATCATGACCACGCCCATCAAAGACATGACGTTCAGCGTCGTGCCCGTCAGAAACAGAATAATCAAAACGCCCGCGAGACCCGTGGGCACCGCGAGGAGAATCAGCAACGGATCGAGGAACGAACCAAACTGCGCCACGAGGATCAGATACACGAGCACTGTTGAAAGCAGCAGGCCGAAGCCAAAGCTGCGGAAGGAAACCTGCATGGCGCGGGCCGAACCGCGGATTTCCGCGCGGATATTCTCGGGCATTTTGGTGTCGTGCAGAATTTTTTGCACCTGGCTGAGCACCTTGCCGATGTCTTCGCCGGAAGGCGCCACGTAAACGTCAATGACCCGGCGCAGTTGATAGTGGTCCACTTCCGTCGGCGCGGTGCGATGCGTGATTTGCGCCACGGTATCCAGCCGCGTTGCCTTGGCCGAATGCTCGCCGCGTATGGGCACCGATGCCAGACTGGCGAGGCTCTTCACGTAATTTTCCGGATATTGAACCGTCAGGAGATAATCGTTTCCGCTCTTGGGATCCACCCAGTAACTCGGGGCGATCATCTGGTCGGACGTGAGCGCCGTGATGACATTGCCGACGACTTCCTTTTCGTTCAAACCGAGCTCACTGGTGCGCACGCGATTGATATCGAGCTGCAACGCCGGGTAATCCACGTCCTGGGGCACGAGCACATCGCTGACCCCCGGCACCGCACGAATTTTTTGCGCAAGTTGTTCGGCAGTCTCGTGCGCCAGGTCGAGATTGTTGCCGCTGATTTGGAGATCCAGCGGCGCCGGCAGACCGAGGTTAAGAACGGCGTCCACCAATCCGCCCGTTTGGAAATAGGCTGTCAATTGCGGCAATTCCTTCTGTAATCGGGACCGGACACGGTTCATGTATTCGAAGCTGCTGATCTTGTGGCCTTCGTTGAGACCCACCTGAATAAACGCGGTGTGCGGCCCGGAATTGGGCGTGTAAATCGAGGAAAACCCGGGGGTCACGCCGATATTGGACACGATGATTTTCAGGTCCTTCGCAGGAACGACCTCTTTCACAATGGCCTCGGCGCGCTGAACCAAATCGTGAGTGATTTCAAGGCGCGTGCCGCTGGCGGCTTTCAAGTTCATGACGAACTGCGCGGGATCCGTCCGCGGAAAATACGTTTCACCAATCATCGGATATAAAACCAAACTGACGATAAAAACCCCGGTAATGCCGAGCACCGTCGCCGCCGGACGTAGCAACGCGAGGTTCAAAATTCCTTCATAGCGATCCAACATTTGATGGAAACGCCGATTGAACCAGTGGTTGAACCGCCCACCCCAGTTCTTCGGCGGCGCGGAATCGCCGGAGTGTTCGCCATGATGTCCTTTGATCAGTTTTGCGCAGAAAAGAGGCACGACCGTCATCGCCACCAAATAGGACGCGAACAGGGAGAGGATCACCGCCAGCGCCAGCGCGGTGAAAAGGAATTTGCTGACGCCATACAGGAAAATGACGGGGAAGAAAACAATCGCGGTCGTGAGCGTCGCCGCCAGCACGGGCAGCGCGACCTCGCGCCCGCCGCGTTCGGCGGCCACTTCCGGTGTCTCGCCCAATTCCAGATGACGGAAAATATTTTCCAGCACCACGACTGAGTTGTCGATGAGCCGCGAGAACGCGAGCGCCAATCCTCCGAGAATCATGGCGTTGATCGTGCTATCGCCGACGGACAGCGCAATGAATGTCGCCAGTGCGGACAGAGGGATGGAAAGAAAGACCGCGGCGGTCGCCCGCATGCTGCCCAGGAAAATCAAAATCATCACTCCCGTAAGAATCAATCCAATGAGACCTTCATGAATAAGGTTGTCGATGGCGTTCCGCACGAAGATGGATTGGTCAAACACGACCTTCGTAACCAGTTGCTTGGGCACATCCAACAGATTGTCGACGGCGTGCTTGATGCCGTCGACCACGCTGATGGTGTTCGCATCGCCGCCTTGTTTCAGCACCGGAAGATACACAGAAGGCTGGCCGTCCACTCGCACGATATTATTTTGAATTTGGGACGCATCCTTGGCGACGCCCACATCCGCCACCAGGACGTTCGCCTCTCCCACCGTCTTCAACGGTAGGTTGTTCACGTCCTCGATGTCGTTCACCTGGCTGTTGGCATAAAGATTGTAATCGTAAGGACCAATCTTCACATCGCCTGCGGGCAGGATGAGGTTGGCGTTGTTCACGGAGCGCACCACATCCATGACGCTCAATTGATGCGCCTCGAGTTTCAGCGGGTCGACGTAGACCATGATTTGCCGGTAGCGCCCGCCGAACGGTTGCGGCACGGAAGCGCCCGGCACATTGGCTACCTGGTTGCGCACGTCGTATTGGCCGAGGTCGCGCAATTTGGCTTCGTTCAGTCCTTCTCCCTTGAGGGTGATCAAACACACCGGCAGGCTCGACGCATCAAATTTCAGCACCACCGGGGGCAGGGTGCCGGGAGGCAATTTGCGGAGATTGGCCATGGCCAGGTTCGCGATGCTCGTGACTGCCGAGTCAGAATTGAAACCGGGCTGGAAGTAGATCTTTACCAGGCTCACGCCGGGGAGGGAGCGGGATTCCATGTGGTCCACGCCGCTCGCGAGCGTGAAGAACCGTTCGAACCGGCCGGTGATATCGGTCTCGATCTGTTCAGGCGGCATGCCGGAATAGAATGTGGCGACTACCACGACTGGAATTTTGATCGGCGGAAACAAATCCACCGGCATCCGCACGACCGAAGTCACTCCCACCACGCAGACGATCAGACAAACAACGATAATGAAATACGGATAACGGATGGCAAAACGAGACATAAAATAATTAATGACGTTCCTGGGAAATGGCGGCGCGGAGTTTTTCCAATGAGAAATCGCGGGACTGGCACAAGGAAATCAATTCCTGTTCCCTCGCCGCGATTTCCGCCGCCACCGCCGGGACCTTGGTGGCAATGTCCAGCGGTATGGATTGCAATCCATGCAGGTCGCCGTGCAGAAGGTCTCCGGAATTGATTTCCAACCCGCCGATTTGCACGGGATTGCCAAAATCGACGATGTGGATGTAGGCATGCGAGACCGAGAGCTTTTCCGAGAAAAGTTGAAATCCCAATTGCTTCGCTTCGGGCAAATCACGCACCGCGCCGTTCGTCACCGCCCCCACGCAGCCCAGCGCGCGCAGGATGTTGACATGGACGGCGCCGAGCAGTGAGCCGATGCCGGGAGTAGTGCCCACATCCTGCACCACCACCAAACGCGGCGCGGGAATTGAGAGAATATAATCCCACCAATCCGTGCGATCGGAATAACTGCCTACGGTTGGCGGGGCGGAACCGCGCACTTTCACCGTCGCCGCGTAGCCAGCGACCGTCGGCAGATCGGGGAACAAACAGTGGATTGAATTCTTGATGAAACCTTCGTTGCGTGTTCGTTGATGAAATTGCTCGATCGCGTTGGCCAGCGTCGACGCGTTCAGGCGGCGCAATGATTCCAATTCTTCCGTAGTCAGGGGGGCGTTCATTTAAAAAGTGGTGCGGGCAAATGATTCACAGGCCGCTGCTCATGGAGAGCTCAAGAATTTTGGGCTCAATTTTCTGGCCGGCGTGAAAGCCCCCTTGTTTTCCCACCACTACCAGGTCGCCTTCGTTAAGCCCGGAAAGCACCTCAAATTTCGTGGGTGTTTCCAAACCGAGTTTCACTTGTCTTTCCTCCAGTTCGTGATTGGCATTAACCACAAAAACCTTGTCGCCGTTCACCGCTTCAGTCGGGATGGCCAGCGCTTGCGGCCGTTCCTGAACTTTCATCGTGATCGTCGCATACATGCCGGGAATCAATTCCAGGTTGGGATTGGGGACTTCGATTTCGGCAATCATCGTCCGGGTGGTTTCATCCACCGAGCCGGAAGAGCGGGTGACCACGCCGGAAAAAGTCTTGCCGCCCAATGAATCCACCCGCACGTCGACTGATTCTCCTGTGTGCAAATCTTTCACGTAATCAACGGTCACCGGAAAATCGAGTCGCAACCGGTAGTTGTCGGAAATGCGCACCAGCGGGCGTGATTGCGTGTCCGAGGAGGTTCCGGCCTGAATCAAAGCGCCGGGATCGGCGGACCGGCGGGTAACGACTCCGTCAAAGGGAGCCGTAATCTGCGTGTAAGCAATCATGGTCTGATATTTTCCCGTCTCCGCCTTGGCCGCCGCAATCGCCGCGGACGCTTCCAGGTCGCTGGCGGAGGCATTATCCAAATCCTGCTGGGCGACGAGATTCGGATGCTCGCGATTCACCGCGGTGAGGCGGGTGTAAATCAAATGCGCGTTTGTGTAGGTGGCCTCGGCTTTTTCCTCGGCCGCCATGGCATTGCGCAGTTCATCCTGCAGTTCCGGGATTTCCAGCGTCGCGATCAATTGGCCCGCCTTCACCCTGTCGCCAATATCCACATCGATGGACTTCACGTATCCGGAAACCTTTGCGTGCAGTTCGACCTCTTCGTAAGGCCGGAATTCCGCCGGGATGGACATCTCGGTGGCCAGATTTTCCCGGGTAATGCGAACCACGCCCGCGACCGGCTGCGCGGTTGACTCCGCTGCCGGACTTCCTTCCTTGTGTTCATGCGAGGCGGCCCACAAAACACCGCCGCCCAGTATAAAGATAACGGCGGCTGTGCCAATAATGGCGGGTTTGGATTTGGTTATTTTAGTAATCATAAAAACTGAGGTTGTTCACATCGCACCGTCATCACCGAGGCAATAGCCGACGCCGCGCACGGTCCGGATCAGCTTCGTGGGCCAGTTGTCATCCACTTTCGAGCGCAGGTGCCGAACATAGACATCGACGATATTTGTGAGCCCTTGAAAACTCTGGTCCCAGACGTGCTCGATAATCATGGTTCGCGAAAACACGCGGCCGGGGTTCGTGGCGAGATACTCCAACAGGGCGTATTCCTTGACGGTCAGGTCAATCCGGTGGCCGCTTCTTTTGACATTCTGTGAGAGCCGGTCAATTTCCAGATCGCCCACGCGGAGCACGGAGGAGCGGTTGATGGGCCCGCGACGAAGCAGCGCTTTGACCCGCACCAATAATTCCGCAACCACGAATGGTTTGGTCAGGTAGTCATCCGCGCCGATTTCAAAATTTTTGATTTTATCAGCGGTGCTGTCGCGGGCGGAAAGTATCAGTACCGGGATCTGTTGATTCTTGCGGCGGATCCTTTCCAGAATCTCAGTTCCACTCAAGCCGGGCAGCATCAGATCGAGGATAATCAAATCATAGGAGTAACTCTCGCTCATCT